>JAPPKQ010000014.1 GCA_028819945.1 bacterium
GATACGTGCAGGGCACCTCCGAGCACTTCGTGACGATCCGCCATCTCCAGCAGAACGGCATCAGCCTCGACGACGTCGAGCTGGTCCCGCTGCCGGGACTGTTCGAGTTGGTCGGGGCGCTGCGCACCAACGACATCCAGGCCGCCTGGGTGTGGCTCAACGGCACCCTCGAGGCTCAGGAGGATCCCGACCTGAAGATCCTCGGCGACGACTCCAACGTGCTGGACACCGTCGCCATCTACCTGGTGTCCCGCACGGAGTGGGCCAACGAGAACCAGGAGATCATCGAGCGCATCGTCCGGGCCTACGACAAGGCCAACGTGGTGATTCAGAACGAGACACCTGCCGCGGCGAAGATCGTGGCCGACGCCGTCTCCGGCAACGAGGAGCTGTTCGCCAACATCATGCCGAACCAGCGCTACAAGGTTGAGTTCACGCAGGTTCAGCTCGACTCCTTCGACGCCATCGCCCAGTTCCTGATCGACTCCGGCGTGCTGCCGGCCGACTTCGACATCCGGGAGTTCATCGACTTCCGGGCCATGGAGGAGGCCGTGCCGGGTTCGATACAGGCCGACCTCTAGCGGGCGGCCCCCAGCGGCGCCCACACGATCCCGACGATGAACGGAGCGGCCGGCGAGCGTTCTGACGGCGCGCGCGGCCGCTCCGTGACCTTCAACGGCGTGGAGTTGCGCTACGGCAAGGGTTCGCCCCCCGTCGTCACCGATCTGTCGCTGGAGATCGCCGCCGGGGAGTTCTTCGTGATCGTCGGGCCCTCGGGCTGCGGCAAGTCCACGCTGCTGCGGCTGGTCGCCGGGTTCCTGGAGCCCAACGGCGGCACCGTCACCGCGGGCGGCTCGGCGATCACCGGCCCCGGCCCCGACCGGGCCATGGTGTTCCAGAGCGTGGACGGGCCGCTGCTGGACTGGCTGACGGTGCGCCAGAACGTGGCGTTCGGCCTCAAGCTGCAGGCCAAACGCAAGGGCGCCGAGTACGACCCCGCCGTCGTGGACCACTGGCTGCAGCTCGTGGGCCTCACCAGCGCGGCCGGCAAGCTGCCCCACGAACTCTCCGGCGGCATGAAGCAGCGCGTCCAGATCGCCCGGATCCTGGCCGTGAAACCCGACATCGTGCTGATGGACGAGCCGTTCGCCGCGCTCGACGCCCAGACCCGGCGCATCCTGCAGCGCCAGGTCACCGACCTCTGGCAGACCGAGGGCGGCACCGTCGTCTACGTCACCCACGACATCCGCGAGGCGGTGCTGCTGGGCCAGCGCATCGGCGTGATGCGCGCCGGCCCCCATTCCGACTTCCGCTCCCTGCACAGCGTGGACATCGGCTACCCGCGCGACGAGTTCTCCCCCGAGTTCGCCACCGTCGCCCGAGCCGTGGAGGCCGAGATCGTCGAGGAGGTGACCCGGGCGTGGCAGAACTGACCGATTCGACGGCGGCAGCGGCTCCCGGCGCCACGCCGGAGCCCGCGAGCGGCGGCTGGCGCGCCGGCCTGAGCGGTCAGCGGGGGGCGATCCTCATCTCGACGCTGGTGGTGGGGATCACGATCCTCATCTGGCAGGTCGGCTCGTGGAACTACAACCCGCAGCTGCTGCCCGGGCCGGCCAAGGTGGCCACTGGCACCGCCGAGCTCTCCGACTCGGGGCTGCTGTGGGATTCGATCGCCATCAGCCTGGAGCGCGTCTTCAAGGGCTGGCTGCTGGGCTCGGGCATCGCCATCCCGCTCGGGCTGCTGGCGGGGGTCTCCCGCTTCGCCCGCGCCGCCCTGGATCCGTTCATCCACTTCTTCCGGTTCGTGCCCGCCCTGGCGCTCACCTCGCTGTTCATCCTCTGGTTCGGCATCGGCGAGACCTCCAAGGTGAACCTGGTGGGCTACGCGGCGCTGTTCGTGGTGCTGATCACCACCGCCACCGGGGCCTCCTCGGTGCATCCCGACAAGGTCAACAGCGCCCAGACGCTCGGCGCCAACCGCCGCGACGTGTTCCTGAAGGTGGCGTTGCCGGCCACGTTCCCGTCCATCTTCGTGGGGATGCGGCTGGCGCTGGCGAACGCCTTCCTGGTGATCGTGGCGGCGGAGGCCATCGCCGCCCAGGAGGGCATCGGCTTCCTGATCTGGAACTCCCGGACCTTCTTCCGCACGGACTTCATGTTCGTGGGCATCTTCTGCTTCGGGGTGCTGGGCTTCACGTGCGACCGGCTCTGGAAGCTGCTGGGCAACACCGTGCTGCGCCGCTACCTCACCGGGGTCGGCAGCTACTGAGCCCCCGTCGCCTGCGCCCGCCGCCCGAGCAGCCCGCCGAACCCCGACCATCCGCCGAACCGCCACGGAGGACTGCCGCATGAGCGACGACACCGCCGGGAGCTTCCCCGGGCGCCTCGGGCGCACCCACCGCGACAGCGAGCCCTGGTATCCGCAACCGCAGGTGCCCGGCGGCCCCAACGTGGTGATCGTGCTGTTCGACGACCTGGGCTTCGCCGACCTGGGCTGCTACGGCTCGGAGGTTCGCACCCCCCACCTGGACGCCCTCGCCGCCGGCGGCCACCTCTACAACAACTTCCACACCACCACGCTCTGCTCGCCCTCGCGGGCCTGCCTGCTGACGGGCCGCAACCACCACGCCGTCGGCATGCGCATGCTGTCCAACATCGACTCCGGCTGGCCCAGCGGCCGGGGCCGCATCAGCCGCCGTGCCGCCCTGGTGCCCGAGGTGCTGCGCGACGCCGGCTGGAACACGTTCGCCGTGGGGAAGTGGCACGTGGCGCCGATGCGACAGGTCACCGGCGCCGGCCCCTACGAGGAGTGGCCCCTGGGGCGGGGCTTCAACCAGTTCTACGGCTTCATGAACGGCGCCACCGACCACTACTACCCCGAGTTGTTCCGGGACAACCACGCCATCGACCCGCCGGGGCGGCCCGAGGACGGCTACCACCTGACCGAGGATCTCGTGGACCGGGCCATCGGCTGCATCGCCGACCACATCGCCCACCGGCCGGCCAGCCCGTTCTTCTGCTACGTGCCCCTCGGTGCCGCCCACTTCCCGCACCACGCCCCGGCGGAGCGCATGGAGGCCGTGCGGGGCCGCTACGAGGCCGGCTGGGACGCCGTCCGCCTCGGCCGCTACGAGCGCCAGCTCGCCTCCGGCGTGATCCCCGCCGGCACCAAGCTGCCGCCGGGCAACCCCGACGTGGCGCCGTGGACCTCACTCGACGCTGCCGAGCAGCGGGTTGCGGCGCGCATGGCCGAGGCCTACGCCGCCTTCGTCGAGCACACCGACGCCTGCCTTGGCCGGCTGTTCGAGTTCCTGCGCACCTGCGGGCGCTGGGAGGACACGCTGGTCCTCGTGACCTCCGACAACGGTGCCGCCATGGAGGGCGGCCGCCTGGGGATGTTCAGCGCCATCCGGTTCTTCAACGACATGGCTGAGGACTTCGAGCGCACGCTCGGCGCCCTCGACGAGATCGGCGGACCCCTGGCCGACAGCCACTACGCCACCGGCTGGGCGCAGGCCTCCAACACGCCGGGGCGCTGGTATAAGTACCACACCCACGGCGGCGGGGTGCGCGACCCGCTGATCGTGTCGTGGCCCGGCCACTTGGCGCGCCCGGGGGCGATCCTGCCGCAGTTCGGCCACATCATCGACGTCGCCCCGACGGTCTACGAGGTCACCGGCGTGACGCCGCCGGAGAGCCACCGGGGCGTCCCGCAGATGCCGATCCACGGCCGGAGCCTGGCCTACACGTTCGAGGATCCCGAGGCGGCGGCGCCGAGCCGCACCCAGTACTTCGAGATGTTCGGCAACCGCGGCCTGTGGGCCGACGGCTGGAAGGTGGTCACGCACCACGACCCCGGCAGCGAGTACAGCGAGCGCGAGTGGGAGCTCTACCACCTCGACGAGGACTTCTCGGAATCTCACGACTTGGCCGCCGTCCACCCCGACAAGCTCCGCGAGCTGACCGAGCTGTGGTGGATGGAGGCGGGACGTTACGACGTGTTGCCGCTCGACGACCGCTCCCGGGAGCTGTTCGCCGCCCCGCCCCCGCCGGGCACGCCCCAGACGCGCGCCGTCTTCGAGTACTACCCCCCGGTCTCACACATCGAACCCAGCGCCGCGCCCCCGGTGGGCCACTCCGACCACCGCATAACCGCCCAGATGTCCGGCCACAAGCGCGGCGTCATCGTGAGCTTCGGCAACGTGCAGTCGGGCTTCGTGCTCTGGGCGGGGGACGGCGCCCTCCACTACGAGTACAACGCCGCCGGCGACGTGACACACGCCTCCCTGCCGCTGCCCGACATCGACGAGGTGACCGCCACCTTCGAGATGCAGATCAACCCCGACCGCTCCGCCCGCGCCCGCCTCGGCGCCAACGGCCACCACGGCGACTGGTTCGCCATCCCCCGCACCCTGGCCTTCCTCGCCCTCAGCGGCATGGACATCGCCCGCAACGCCCTCAGCCCCGTCTCGAGCTCCTACGAGCCCCCCTTCCCCTTCACCGGCAACCTCCACAAGGTCACCATCGAGCTCGACAAGCCCGAAGTCCCCCTGAACCTCCCCCTGGACGACTGACGGAATCTCCCGGCAGCCAGAAGGTGAGCGCGGGGACGACTGCCGACAACCGAGGGAGGGGGACCGGGGAGCCGATTCGCGACGCCTTGCGCCCGCGCGAAGGAGCGAACGGCACCCCGGTCCCCCGACCGGGCAAGGCAACCGGGGATCAGAAGCCGCTGAGGCGCATGGAGCCGAGCAGGCGGCCGCCCCGCCAAGCCTCGACGTAGCAGGTCACCTCCCGGTGCCGTCCGATCGGATCGGACCAGGTCAGCTCGGTGGGATGAAGGATGCCGATGTCCAGTTCGGAGAGTTCGTACTCCTGGCCCACGAAGCCCTCGAACCGGGCGTAGCAGTGCTGCTGTGCCCAGTTCAGCATCTCGTCGGGGCCGGGGTACGGCTCACCCGCCTCGGCCGGGTGGAAGACCTGGAAGTACACCTCGCCGTCGTGCGGTCCGGCGCAGTCCACGAGCGTGGTCAGCTCCTCGAACGTGTTGTCGCCCAGCAGGGTGAGGTAGGTGTTGAAGCACTGGCCGGCCTCCAGGTCGTAGGGGTTGACGATGAGGCCCTCGAGGCGGTCGGTCCCCTCCACCACGGGCAGCCGGTCGCGCCGCTGGGTCTGGGTGTCGCCGGCGGCTTCGGGGTCGGGTCGCAGGATCCGCACCGGCGCCAGTTCGTCGGGCCCGGCCTCCTCCTCCTGCTCGCCGCAGGCGGCCACGGCGCCGGCGAGGGCGACCGCGGCGATGGCCGCAGCCAGAAACCGGCCGGCCCGGCCGCTGCGCGAGGATCGGCGCAGCATCAGTAGGCGGGCAGGGCCCGGTCGACGTAAGTGAACATCACGTAGATGACCACCAGGAACGGCACGGCAGCGACGGTATACCGCAATGCCCTGCGACCCGACCGCCCGAAGCTCCGGCCGAGCCACCAGACGGCCGCCGCCGCCAGCCCCCACAGCACCGCCGGCAGGATGGCACCGCGGTCACCGCTGAGGCCCTCGCCGAATCCGACCTCGGTCAGCGGAGCCCGCGGCGCCGCCGGGCTCGCCGCCTCTGCAGCCTGCGGGACGGTTCCCCGTTCCGATCCGCTGTCGCCGCCGGGGTCGCCGCCGGCCGCGGACCCCGCGGCAGCGTCGTCGACCGTCGCAGCGGCTCCGGCGAGCTCGGGAGCGGTGCCGGGGCTGGTGCTCGCCTGCTCGTCCTCGTCCGCTCCGGGCGTCTCGGGGATGCTCGCCTCCGGGGCGCTCGCCTCGGGGGGGTCGGGCGCCTGTGGCGGTGCGTCGGCGGGCGGGGCGGGCGGTGGCCCTGCCGGCTGGGCCAGCTGCACGTACTCGGTGCCGATCGGCTCGCCGGGTCGGGGCAGGCGCACCACGGGATCGTCCACGAGAACGGCCTGCACGATGAGGCGCTGCCGCGAGCTGTACTTGGGATGGCAGGTCGTGAGCGTGAGCCGGTTGTCGCCCAGGTCGTCGAGCACCTCGAGGGCGGTCGGGGCCACGATGCGGAACCCGAGCGCATGCCCGGCCATGCCGGGCATCCCCGGCAGCACCCGGTAGGTGAACGTGCCCTGCAGCGTCTCGACGATGATCGCGCTGCCGGCATTCAGCTCGGCCAACTGTCCGAACGGCGCCCCGTAGGTGGTGCGGTGACCGGCGATGGCGGCGTTGCCGGGCTGGCCGGGCAGCGGCGTGGTGCTGTAGTGGCCGGGCCCCTTGCGCAGGTCGTCGATCTCGACGCCCGCCACGACGACGGTGTCGACGTCGATGGACGGGATGATGATGCGGGCGATCGCCTCACCGGCCTCCGGATACACCAGCGGCAACAACTCCTCCACCTCCGGGTCCAGCAGGCGGGTGACGGCCCGCGCCGCGGCCGGCTCGGAGATGTGGCCGACCACCGAGGGGAGGCTCGGCAACTCGGGCAGCGTCGCCGGCGGCGTGTCCGGAGCGACCGGTTCTGCCGGCGCGCCAGCGGTGCTCGCCTCGGGAGCATTTGGCGGCGCCGCAGGCGTGTCGGCGGAAGACTCATCGGCGGTTGCGGCGCCCTCTTCGCTGCCCGCGAGTTCGGGGCCTTCCGCCGGCTCCGGGGTGGCCGACGCCGCCGCGGCGGGCCCGGCGGAGGGCTCGCCGACCTCCGGCTCCACCGCTGCTGCGGCCGCCGGCTGCACCTCGGCGACGGCCCGGCCGGCGGCCTGGCCCGCCTCGGCGGCCTGCCGGAAACGCTCGGCGAGGTCGTCCTGGAGGTTGCTCTGGGCCCGTGCCTGCTGCAGCCCCGTGCCCCAGAGTTGGAACACCACGAACAGGAGCATCACGGCGCCCAGGACCGCCAGCGTCCGCCCGACGGCGCTGAGGATCCGCGGCAGCGTCACAGCCCGATGGTACCGACACCCCCCGCCGGGCTCGCGACCGGGCACCGGCATGGGCGGCGACGGGGCCGGTGCCGGCCCGGACCGGTAGCCTGCACTCGTCTCCGGAGGGCTCGTCGTGGAATCTGCTGTCTGGCTTCGTGATGCCGTCTGCTGCCGGGGGAGATTCCCGGCGCTCGCCGGTGTGGACCTCGACGTGGCAGAGGGCGAGATCCTGCTGCTGAGGGGCCCCAACGGGGCGGGCAAGACGACGCTGCTGCGCCTGCTGGCGGGCCTGGCGACCCTGGACGGCGGGCAGGGCACCGTGCTGGGCTGCGACCTGCGGAGCGACCGCCGGGCGCTGCGTCCCCAGGTGGGCCTGCTCGGCCACGACCTGATGCTCTACGAGGACCTCACGGTGGCGGAGAACCTGCGCTTCTTCGCGGCTCTGGCAGGTGCCTCGGAGGCGGAGTCGCGGGCTGCGCTGGAACGCCTGGAGGTGGCGCCGCGCCTGGCCGACGTCTCGTTGCGGCGCCTCTCGGCGGGCCAGCGCAAGCGGGTCGCCGCGGCCTGCCTGGCGGTGCGCCGCCCCCGCCTGTGGCTGCTGGACGAACCGCACGCCGGTCTCGACGAGTCCGGGCGCGGCGCCGTGAACCGGCTGGTGCGCGACGCCGCCGGCCGCGGTGCCACGGTCGTGCTGGCCAGCCACGAGACCCCGGCTGCGTCCGCCGTGGCCACCCGCACCATCCAGTTAGTCGGGGGGATCGTCACCCGCCGGGCCTCCGGCTCGCCCGCCGCCGTGGCGCCGACCGAGCAGGTGTCCGATGCGTGAGGTGCTGCTGGTGGCGGCCAAGGACCTGCGCATCGAGTCGCGCTCGCGGGTGCTGCTGTTCCAGGTGGCGCCGTTCGCCGTGGCGACCCTGGTGCTGCTGGGCTTCGCCCTCGATGCCGACCGGTCGGCGCTGCGGCACTTCAGCCCCGGCCTGTTCTGGGTGGCGGTGCTGCTGACCGCCCTGCTCGCCGCCCAGCGCTCGGTGGCCGTCGAGCACGCCGGTCGTGCCGCCGACGCCCTGCTGCTGAGCGCCACGAGTCCGGCCCGCATCTTCGCCGGCAAGGCCCTGGCTCTGGCGGCGCAGCTGGCCGCCCTGGAACTGCTGATGGGCGTCGCCATGGTGGTGCTGTACGACGCCCGCGTCGAGCACTTCGGCCTGGCGGTGGCCTCCGCGGCGGCGGCGACGGTCGGCATCGCGGCCGCCGGTACCCTCTACGGCGTGCTTGCCGCCCCCATGGGAGTCCGTGAGACGCTCCTGCCCGTGCTGCTGCTGCCGGTGTTCGCGCCGGTGCTCATCGGCGCCACCCGGGCCTTCGGCGACGCCCTGGGCACCGCGGCGGTGAACGGCTGGGCCTGGTTCGGGCTGCTGGGCCTGTTCGCCCTGGTCTACGCCGTCTTCGGCGCGCTGGCCTACGGCCCGCTGCTGGAGGCCGAGGCGTGACCGCGCCATGAGCATCCTGCTGGGCCGGTCCCCCGACCGCCGGCCGCCGGAGGCCGCGCCCGCCCACACCGGTTCCCGCACGACCCGGATCCTCGGCGCGCTCACCCTGGCGGGGCTGGTGGGCCTGGGCCTCTGCGCCTTCATCTTCAGCCCGCCGGATTCCCGGCCCGGCCCCGAGGCGGGGACCCGGATCGGCCAGTTCGACGCCGTGCGGCTCATGTACGTGCACCTGCCGGCGGCCATCTGGACCTACGTGGCACTGGGCACCTGCGCCATGGCGAGCGCGGTGTATCTCTGGCGCCGCAGCGCCTGGTGGGATCGCCTGGCCCATGCCTGCGCCGAGATCGGGGTAGTGCTCTGCGCGGTCACATTGATCACGGGAATGATCTGGGGGCGGCCCGTCTGGGGCACGTGGTGGGAGTGGGGCGACGTGCGCGTGGTGACCACCCTGGTGCTGTTCCTCGTCTACGCGGGCTACCTGGCGATGCGCTCGGTGCCCGCCGCGCCGGAGGCCCGCGCCCGGCGGGCCTCGATCCTGGGTCTGGGCGGTGCCGTGCTCATCCCGATCGTGAACCGCTCGGTGGAATGGTGGGAGAACCGCACGCTGCACCAGCAGTCCACCCTCGAGGAGCTTCGCATCGAGGATCTCACCCTGTTCACGCTGGTCCTGGGGATCCTCGTCATGGGGCTGCTCTCGCTGTGGCTGGCGGTGCACCGCTTCCGGGTGGCCTGGCTGGAGGCGGAGGCGGAGAGCGCCGGGCTCGAGGCCGCCCTCGCCGAGCGGCGCGCCGAGGCCGGCGCCGGAGCCGAGGGATCGAGCCCGTGACCCACGCCGGCTATATCGCGGCCGGGTGGTCGATCAGCGCCGCCCTGCTGGTGTCCTATGCGGTGATGATCCTGCTGCGCGGCCGCCGGCTGAGCGGCAGGGTGCCGGCGCGCCGGCGCCGCTGGATGACCGCCGAGGACTGACCGGCGGTGTCCGAGACTCCCGGCGATCCGGAGCTCCCGCCGGCGGGCGCCACCGAGAGCGACGCGGCGGCGGGCCTGGACCTCACGCCCCGCCGCACCGGGAGCCGCCCCGGTCGCCGGGCGCCGACGGTGCGGCGGATCATCTCGCTGCTGGTCGTGGCGGGCGCGGTGGGCGGCATCACGTTCGCGCTGGTGCGCCTGGTGACCGACGCCTCGCTGTTCTTCCTGAACGCGGACGAGGCGGTGGAGCGCCGTGACGAGTTGGCCGGCCAGAGGTTCCGCATGCAGGGCACGCCGCTGGCGCACAGCGTCGCCGAGACGCGGGTGGACTTCGAGCAGGCCGTTTCCTTCACCGTGGCCTTCGAGGGCGTCGCCGCCGACGTGGTGCACGTCGGGAGCCCGCCGGACCTGTTCACGCCCGGGGTGCCGGTGGTGCTCGAGGGCCGCTGGGTCGAGGGCCAACCCCCGGACCTCGATACGTTCGCCTGCGGTGTCAACGACGGGTACTACTTCGCCAGCGACCACATGCTGGTGAAGCACGACAACGAGTACCGCGACACCTATCCCGACCGCCTCGAGGCGGCGGGCGCGGGCGGAGCGTCAGCGGCCTGTTGAGATCGGCCTGTTGAGGTTGGGCTGTTGAGGTTGGGATCGGCCCGACGGTGAGCAACCTCATACTCGGCGACCTGGGGATCGCGATCGCAATCGCCGCGGCCTTCGCCGCGCTGGTGGCGTTCGGGCTGGGCCTGTGGCGGCGCGACCGGATCTTCCTGGCGATCGGGCGCGGCCTGCTCTGGCTGGTGCTGGCGGGTGCCGCCCTGGCTTTCTCGGCCATGGAGCGGGCACTCGTCAACCGGGACTTCACCGTGGCCTACGTGGCCGAGCACGGCAGTTCAGCCACCGCTCCGCTGTTCAACGTCGCCACGGCTTGGGCGGCGCTGGAGGGTTCGATCCTGCTGTGGGGGCTGGTGCTGGCAGGTTACGTGGTGGCGATGTCGCTGCGCTTCCGGGGT
>JAPPKQ010000241.1 GCA_028819945.1 bacterium
CACCCGGATCGCGCAACTCGAGCATCGCCACGCGCAACTGCCCGAACGGGCCGAGTTGCGGGAACTCCAGAGCCAGAGCGAGGAACTCGCAGAGCGCATCGAGGCGGCCCGGCAGCAGCACGCCGAGCTGGAGCGGCTCCAACGACGCTACGACGACGATCTGACACTGGTTCTGGCCAAACGGGACCGCGAGCGAAACCTGCTCTACTCCGGCGAGGTCACCGCAATCCGCGAGCTGCAGAGTCTCGAGGAGGAGGTGGCCGCCCTCGGAAGGCGCCAGCGCGTGGTCGAGGACAAGTTGCTGGAGGTCATGGAGGACCTGGAGTCCGCGGCCACCGAACTGGCGGCGCTGAGCCGGAGCCACCGGGAACTGGGGGCCGGGATGGATGCGGTCAACGTACGGCTGGGGACCGCGGCCGCCGAGATCGACGCTGAACTCGATCAGGTGCGCCTCGCCCGTGCCGATGTCGGCAACGACGTGGATTCCGGCCTGCTCGTACGCTACGAGCGCCTCCGCTCGCAGATCGGCGGCGTGGCCGTGGCACGTCTCGAGGCGACGAGTTGCATGGGTTGCCATCTGACGCTGCCCCTCATGGAGGTGGATCGGCTGCGAAGGCTCCCCGAGATCGGGGAGGCTCCTCCGGGAGAGGACGACAAGGGGACGGCCACCTGCCCCTCCTGCGGGCGCATCCTGGTCATCTGAGCCAGTGCTGCTCTGGTTCGCCGGGCTGGCCGTCCCGGCCGTTGCGGCGGTGTTCTC
This sequence comes from bacterium, assembly GCA_028819945.1. Taxonomy (GTDB): domain Bacteria; phylum Actinomycetota; class Acidimicrobiia; order Acidimicrobiales; family CATQHL01; genus VXNF01. The sequence continues at coordinate 761 of JAPPKQ010000241.1, forward strand.
GAGCCGCGGGCTGGACTATCGCTTCGTGCTGGCCGGCGCCGTGGTGCCCTCCCTGGCGCTCGCCGTCGAGGCGCTGTGGATCATGGACTCGCTGCTGCTGCCGATCGGCGCGATGACCGCGGTCATGCTCGGGGGTTGGGGCAGGCGTCTGGTGCAACGCCGCTGGTTGGGTGTGCCGATCGGGCTCTTCTGCCATCTCGTGCTGGACGGCGCCTGGCTGCGCACCGAGACGTTCTGGTGGCCCCTGGGCGCCGGCGAGGTGGCCGGAAGGGGTCTGCGGCCGATCTGGCTGCTGGTCGGCATGGAACTGATCGGTGCGGCGGCACTGTGGTGGTCGTGGCGGCGCTTCGGGCTGGCCGATCCGGCACGCCGGCGGGACTTCCTACGCGCCGGGAGGCTGGCGGTCGCGCCCCGACCCCGGGGGCGGTGGCGGCGAGCCGGCCTGTAGGCGGGGTTCTGTCCAGGCCCGAGGGCCCTGGGTGACCATCCATCTCAGCGGCCTACCCGGGGGCTGCGCTGCGATGAGCGCCGGCGGGCCGCCGCCCCCTGCTTGACCTTGCTCCCGGTGGGGTTTGCCGAGCTGCCCCGGTCGCCCGGGGCACTGGTGCGCTCTTACCGCACCGTTTCACCCTTGCCCGGCCCGGAGTCCGGGCCGTCGGCGGTCTGTTCTCTGTGGCACTTTCCTGCGAGTCGCCTCGACTGGCCGTTAGCCAGCACCGTTGCCCTGCGGAGCCCCGACCTTCCTCGATGCCGCCGCCGTTGCCGGCGCAGCGCCGCGGTCACCCAGCCGGCTCGCCGCCGCTGACAGTCTGCCAGAGTCGCCGGGCCGCCGGCACCTTGCGCTCGCGCGGTCGCCGGCCCCGGGGGCCGCGGGCCGTCAGGAGGAGACGGCGCTGAGGTCGGGATGCCAGCCGGCGGCTCGCCGCTTGGCCTCCTGCCAGGCGGCCCGGTCCGCCTGCCGGCGAGGCTCGACGGTCCGCGCCGGCGACCGCAGCGAGGCCACCTCGTCCCAGCCGTTCCAGGACCCGATTCCCAGCCCCGCCAGGTAGCCGGCGCCCAGAGCCGTGCACTCCACCTCGGGGGCGACGTGCACAGGGCGTCCGGAGGCGTCGGCGAGTGCCTGCAGGAACGTGCCGTTGGCGCTCATGCCGCCGTCCAAGACCACGTCGGCGAGCTCCAGGCCGCTGTCGGCGCGGGCCGCCTCGAGCAGGTCGACTCCGCGGTGCGCCACGCCCTCCAGCACTGCTCGAACCATCTGCGGTCGGCCGGTGGCGGTCGTCACACCGGCGAAGGCGCTGCGGGCGCCGAAGTCCCAGTGCGGGGTGCCGAGACCCATCAGAGCGGGGACGAAGCTCACGCCCCCGCTGTCGGCACAGGCGGCGGCGACGGCGTCGGAATCGCCCGGGTCCTCGAGCAGGCCGAGTTCACAGAGCCAACTCACACAGCTGCCGGCGCTGAGCATCATCGCCTCGATGCCCCAGGTCGGCACGCCGTCCCGCTGCCAGGCCACGATCGGGAAGGTGCCGCTGGGACCGCGGACCTCCGCCGGGGGGTCGCCGGGCCCCAGGCAGGCGTCCAGCGTGCCGCCGGTTCCGAAGGTGATCTTCACGTCGCCGCGCCGGACGCAGCCGGCGCCCACGAGCGCCGCCTGCTGGTCGCCGGCCACGCCGGTGATCAACGGGCTCTCCGGGAGCGCCGCGGCCTCGACCAGCGGCCCGCTGCTGTCGACGATGCGGGGCAGGCCGGCGGCGGGGATGCCGAGCCTCTCGGCGACGGCGTGGTCCCACTCGACGCGGTCCTCGTGGCACAGTCCGGTGATCGCCGCGTTGGTGGCGTCGGTGAGGTGCTGCGTCCCGCCGGTGAGGTTCCAGACGAGCCAGGAGTCCAGCGTGCCGACGCAGAGTCTCTCGGCCGGTGCGGCGGCGGCACCGATCAGATGTGCAGCCTTGGTGGCCGGCTGGTTGGGCGCCAGGCGCAGCCCCTCGCTCTGCAGGCTGAGGCAATCCAGCGCTGTACGCAGGTCCTGCCAGCCCAGCCCGGGGCCCACCGGAGCGCCCGAGGCGCGATCCCACACCACCGTCGAGGCCCGCTGGTTGGCGATGCCGACGGCGTCCACCGCCCCCGCCTCGGTCAGTGTCGCCTTGGCAGCGCTCAGGGCGGTATCGGCCAGGGCGACCGGGTCGAACTCCAGGAGCCCTGGAGCCGGTGACTCCCGGGGGGTCGGCAGGCGGCGGGTGTGGCGGAGGTGGCCGGAGGCGTCGACGACCGCCGTTCGCACGCTGGTGCTCCCGATGTCGATCACCAGGATCCTCGCGGGGCCGGATGCGGCACGGCCGGGCACGGTTGGCATGCTAGAGGTAGGTCCCCGCCCGCTCAGGTAGGGGCCCGAACGCATCCCCGCGGGTTCGGACCGACCGAGAACCCCCGAGAACCGAGGAAGCAGCATGTCCGAGCATCCCGATCCCCCCGACTCCGACAGCCACGTGGATTTCGCCGAGCTGTTCAGGACGCTGGTGGCGGGCGAGCACCTCTCGGGCGTGCAGGCCCGGGCGGCGGCCGACGCCATGCTGACCGGGCAGGCCTCCGAGGCGGAGATGGCGGGGCTGCTGATCGGCCTGCGCACCAAGGGCGAGACGGCCGCCGAGTTGGCCGGGCTGCTCGAGGGGTTGCGGGCGGCGGCGCTGGAGGTCGACGTCGACGCCGAGGCGATGGGACTGATCGACACCGCCGGCACCGGCGGCGACGGCAGCGGCACGCTGAACATCTCGACGATGGCGGCGCTCGTGGCCGTCGGCGCCGGCGCCCGCGTCTGCAAGCACGGCAACCGTGCAGTGTCGTCGGCCTGCGGCTCCGCCGACCTCCTCGAGGCCCTGGGTGTGGTGGTGGACCTGGGGCCGGCAGGCGTCGCCGCCAGCCTCGAGCACGCCGGTATCGCCTTCTGCCTGGCGCCTCTGTTCCATCCGGCGCTGCGCCACGCCGGCCCGACGCGGCGCAGCCTCGGCGTGCCCACGGCGTTCAACTACCTCGGTCCGATGGCGAACCCCGCGGGCGTGCGGCGCCAGGTGATCGGGGTGAACGACCCCGCCATGGCCGAGCGGATGGCGGAGGTGCTGGCCGTCACCGGCACGCAACGCGCCATGGTGGTACACGGCTATCCCCGCCTCGACGAGCTGTCGACGATCGGGCCGACGAGGGTGATCGAGCTGCGCGAGGGGCGGATCGAGCGCTACACCGTGACGCCGGAGGAGTTGGGCCTGGCGACCGTCGGGCTGGCCGATCTGGCCGGCGCGGACCTGGCCGCGGGGGTGGCGGCGACTCAGGCGCTGCTGGCGGGCGAAGCCGTGCCGTGGCGGGAAATCGTGTGCCTGAACGCCGCCGCCGGGCTCGTCGTGGGTGATCTCGCCGCCGACCTCCCCGCGGGTCTGCGGCTGGCGGCGGAGGCGCTCGACAGCGGAGCGGCGGCGGTCAAGCTGTCCCGCTGGGTGGAGGTGTCCCAGGCGCAGGCAACCGCCGCCGAAGGGTAGTTGGGCAGCGAGAGAGTCTACGGCAGACGGGGTGCTGCTTGTCCGAGTCGCCTACGAGCACGACCATCTGTGAATGCTTTTCAATATATGAGATTGTTCGTGGTTGACAACCCTGGTTCGATCAGTAGCATGGGTCGGAGCACGGGCGCCGAGTCGACGACGCCTGCTGCGGACCCGGTTCGGCGGCCGCGCTGGCCCTGGGTTCGCAGGACTACCGAGAGAGCCGACATGGGCGAGACGAGAGTGGATGTGACGATTCGCAACCCGGCGGATCCGGCGCGGTGCTGGGAGGGGGAGTTCTTGGTCGACACGGGAGCCACCAACTCCGTCGTGCCGCGCCGGCACCTCGAGTCGATCGGTCTCGAGCCCATCGGCCACCGGACCTACGCGCTGGCGGACGGCAGCGAGTATCGGGCCGAGATCGGGGCCGCGCTGATCGAGTTCCTGGGTGAGTGGTCGGCCAGCACCGTCGTCTTCGGCCCCGATGACGCCGAGCCTCTCCTGGGGCTCACGGCCCTGGAGTCGACCGGCTTCAAGGTCGATCCTGTGAACGAGAGCTTGCAGCGAGCGAAGCTCCGGCTCTGAGGCGCGCCCGGTAGCCACGAGCCGTCACCCTGCCTGCCGTCGAGATCCCGCCGAGCCAGGCGCTCGGCGTGCGCGGGTCGGCTGACTCCGTGAAGGTCATCGAGTTCGTGCCCCGAAGTTCGGCGGGGGGTTGCGACTGTCCGGGTCGCGCCGCACCCTGTCGCAGGCGGCGCGTACGCTCGTTGAGGTTCAGCGGAGGAGCCGAGCAGGGAGCGCGGCGGCATTATGGAGTTCACCGAAGGGCAGCGCGTTCGGCTGCCGGGCGAGAGCGGCTACCGGGAGGTCGCCGGGGCGATCCCGGCGGGAGACGGTTCGTGGAACCTGTTCCTGCACGCCCCCGCCGGCCTCGAGCAGGTCCGGCTGAGCGCTGCCGAAGCCGCGGGTGTCGAGGTTCTTGACACTGACGGTGGGGCCGATGCGGCGATGGTGCTGGCTGGGCTGTGGGCCGAGTGGATGCGCCGGGCCGCGGCGACTTCGCGGGGGTCGGCGCTGGCGACTGTGCCGCTGCAGCCGTATCCGCATCAGGTGGCCGCGGTGTACGAGGCGATGCTGCCGCAGGTGGGTCTGCGGTTCCTGCTGGCCGACGAGCCGGGGACGGGCAAGACGATCATGGCCGGCCTGTGGCTGCGGGAGGCTCAGCGTCTCGGGTTCGTCAGGCGGGCGATCATCGTGTCGCCGGCTCACCTCGTCACGAAGTGGCAGGCCGACTTCGAGCGGTTCTTCGGTGGCGGCCTGCGCCGCATCACCGCCGAGACGATCCGGCAGGACGCGCTCACCGCTTCCCATGACGCGTGGATCACCTCGCTCGAGTTGGCGGCGGTGAACCAGGCGGTCTACGAGGCCGTCCATCCCGACCGGGCCGGATTCGACACGGTGGTCTTCGACGAGGCCCACCGGCTGACGCCCACCGCGGTCCAGTACCACCGGGTCGGCAGGATGCTCGCCCACAACACGAAGCGGGCGCTGTTGATGACCGCCACGCCTCACCGGGGCAGTGAGCGGCTGTTCCGATCGCTGATGCATCTCGTGGATCCCGAGGTGTTCGGTGAGCCCGGCGAGGCCGACAGCGACGCTCCGCATCAACTGCGGCCCGGGCCGCTGCACTTCCTGCGGCGCATGAAGGAGGAGATCACCAACCTCGACGGCGCCACGAAGCTGTTCAAACCCCGGGAGGCCCGGAACGTAGCCGTGCCCCTGAACGCCTCCGAGCGGGCGTTCTACGACGAGGCCCTCGATCTTGTGGATCGGTTCTTCCCGCCCGTCGCTGTGACGCTGGCGAGGATGGTCTACGGCAAGAGAGCGTCGTCGTCGCTGTACGCGCTGGCCGAGACGCTCCGTCGGCGGCGGGACAACATGGGCGGTGAGAACCCGGCGGACGCCGCCCACCGGATCGACCCTGAGGACGAGGACGAGGCCGCCGGGGACGAGGCCCGCGTCGTCGCTGAGGCATCGAGGTCGGCCCGGGAGGAGCGCAAGGCCATCGCCGGGATGCTCGCTCGCCTCGACGGGGTCCTCAACAACCCGGACGCCGCGGTCTCGAAGTGGCCCAGGCTGATCGAGGAGTGCCTGGCGCCGAACGGCATCGCGCCCGGCGCGGCCCGGCAGCTCGTGGTGTTCACGGAGTACGCCGACACTGCGGACTGGCTCCTGGCGAGGTTCCACCGGGCCGGTTTCAGCGCCCAGCGGTACTCGGGCCGCGACACCCACGCCGAGCGCGACGCGATCCGGGCGGAGTTCGCGGCGGGTGAATTCCAGGTGATCGTCTCCACCGACGCCGGCAATGAGGGCATCGACCTGCAAACGGCGGCGGTGCTCGTCAACTGGGACATCCCGTGGTCGCTGGTGCGCCTCGAGCAGCGCATGGGGCGCATCCACCGGATCGGCCAGCGCAACAAGGTGTGGCTCTACAACCTGGTGGCGACCGACACACGCGAGGGCGAGGCCCATGCCCGGCTCCTTGAGAATCTCGTGGCGGCCGCGAACGAACTGGACGGCAAGATCTTCGACAGCCTCCGGCTCGTCACCGAAGCGGCCCTCGCAGAGGCCGGTATCGACAGCCTCGAGCAGCTGCTGCAGCGCACCTTCAAGACCGACGCCGCCGCCGATCCGGCCCTGCAGGCGATCCGACAGGTGACAGCCGAACGTCTCCGGCAGATCCACGAGGAACAGCGCCGGGCGGAGTCCCATCTCACCACGGCGATCGACACCGAGACTGCGCTGGCAACACTCAACGATCAGCGGCTCGATCGCATCAACCCGCATGTCGTGGACCGATTCCTCCGCCGCATCGACGCGGCCGGCCTGGTCGGCGCCGAACAGACCGCCCTGGCCGATGAGGGCTTCTGGTACCTCACCAGCCAGAGTCTCGCTCTGCCGCCGGCCCTTGAACCTGACAGGAATGGCCGAGCGCTGGTGGTCACCAGCGGCGAGGCTCGGAAGAAGGCGCAGGACGCCGGGCACGGGCGGGCCGGTGCCGCCGTTGCCTTAGGTCCCAGCGAGTCGGCGTTTCGAGCGTTGGCCGACGCTGTCTCCGAAAGGTGCCATCCGGCGCTGTACCGAGGAGGACTGCTGCGCGACACGACCTCGATCACCGACTACGACCTGCACGTCTATGCCTCTGAGACCGAGACGGGCGGGCGTCTGACCGATTGGGGCTGTCTCATCCGGCGCGACGAGGCAGGAGCGCGCCCTGTCTCCTGGGAGATGCTCTCCTGCCTGGAACGAGCAGGGGGAACCGCCAACAGACAACACCCGGCATCGGTAGCGGACTCCATTGTGGCCGCCGAACGAATACTCGAGAAGGATCTCGATCAACTGAACAGCGCGCTCGCCGGCTGGAGTGCCAGGGCGCGTCACCACCTGGAACGCCTCCCCGACAGCCTCACTCGCGACATCAAGGACGCCGACGAGCGCCGGGCCCGCCGCAAATATCTGCGGGAGGCCGTCAACCTCCGAATTCGCGAACTCGCTGCTTCGACAAGCGCAACTTCGGGTCCACTGCGTCATGTCGGCTGGTGCCGTGTCACCGGAGGGGGTGTCCCGCCTGAGCCCACAGAGAAAGACAGCGAGGCCGTGTCCATGGCCTTCGTGCGCGACCTGCTCAACATGGACGGCTGGGGCGTGACAGACGTGCACACCACTGGCGAGGGGTTCGACCTGCTGGCCCGCCGCGGCCACGAGCAACGGTGCGTCGAAGTCAAGGGTGTCTGGGACAGCGCATCGGCCCGGGGCATCACATTGACCGGCAATGAGATCGTCAAAGCCGGACTCCTCGCTGACGACTACTGGCTCTATGTCGTCGACGAGTGCCGTCAGGGCGGGAAACTCTTTGCTGCCTATCAGAACCCTGCCGCAGTGTTCGCCGATGCAACCAAGGATGTGACCGTGGTGCGGATCAAGGGTTCGGCTCTCGCGGCCGCTCGACAGGACGGCCACGCTTCATGACTCGCATGATCGAGCGCTGGTTCCCGTGCGCGGAGGTCACGGCCAACGCCAAGTCGGGCTGGGGTTCGGGACGCTCCGAGAAGACGCTGTTCACCTGGTTCGCGGCGCGTCCGCTCGCACAGGCGAAGGCGGCGGTGATCTGCTCGCTGCTGCCCTGGCCCGACGAGGCGGCCGAGCAGGAGCGTCTCTGCGGACTGGTGCGCAGGGCGATGGAGGGCCGCGACGCCGCCCACGGCGAACTGGTCGAGGAGTTGGCGCGTCACTACCCCGACGGCGCATCCCTGCTCGACTCGTTCTCCGGGCGGGCCATGATCCCGTTGGAGGCCGCCCGGCTCGGCGTGAAGGCCTGGGGCATCGACTACTCCCCGGTCGCCACGCTGGCTGGCACGCTGCTGGCCGATTACCCACTGCGCGACTGGTCAGGCGAACCACGACTGCCGTTCGACGGCTACGAGCAGTGGGCCACCGAGCACTTCACCGAACCAAGGCTGCTGCGAGACGTCGGCTTCGTCCTGAAGCTCGTCGGCGACCGCTACGAGGCCGCCATGGACGAGTTCTACCCGGTCGTGAACGGCAAGCGCCCCTGGGGCTACCTGTGGGCCGTGACGGTACCGTGCGTGAACTGCGGGCAGCGCCTCCCGCTGGTGGGCAACCTGCAACTGCGGCGCCCGGACCTCAAGAAGGACGACCCCGGCCAGTCGTACCGAATCGTGGCCGACGCCGCCGCAGGCACCTTCCGGGCCGAGGTGCACGACGGTCTGCCGGGCGAGCCGGCCACACTGGTGAAGGCGAAGGGCAGCGGGCGGGGCAAGGCTGCTGTGTGCGTGTTCTGTGCCCACGCGCACCATTTCGACGTGCACACGAGGCTGATGGCTGACGGGCTGGCGCAGGACGCGCTGCTGGTGGTTGCCGATCGAGATGAAAAGACCCGCACGCGCTACCGGTCGCCGACGGCCGCGGAGCGTGAAGCTGCCGACGCGGCGGAGAAAGCTTTGAAGTCCGAGGCCGACTTCGCGCCGGGACTGCCCGCCGTACCTCACGAGCGAGCGGTTGGGAGCACCGGCCCACGCCGGTACGCCAGGTACGGCTACCGCACCTTCGGTGACTGTTGCGGCACCCGCCAGACACTGGGCTTCGTTCGCCTCGCTCGGATTGTCAACGCCGTTGCCGCAGAGTTGCGGGGGGGGGGGTCTTGTCCGCGGGAGAAGGCGGAGTGCCTGCGACGACGACGATGCCCGAATCACTGCGCAAGGCGAAGGGGCGTCAGCTGACTATGTAGCGGCGCTGTGCGGCTACGCCGGCGCGAACCTGGTCCGTCGGATCAAGCGCAGCACGCGTGGAGCGACGCTCGAGGTTGGCTATCAGAAGGTAGGCCACATCTTTCAAGATGGGCCACCTGTGCCGTTCGGAACCGACTTTCTCGAGACCGGATGCGCAGACGGCCCCGGCACATGGCCGTCACTCGGTGCTCACACGATCCGCGAACTCCGTAGCCAACTCGCTCGGCCCGCGGGTCGTGCGGCCAATACTCAGCGCGGCAACGCGACGGATGTGCCGCTGGGGGACCGGTCGCTCAGCGCGGTCGTCACCGACCCACCGTATGACGCCATGGTGGAGTATTCGGACGCCTCGGACATTCTCTATGTCTGGCTGAAGCGCGCTCTGGCCACGTCGCATCCCTGGTTCGGCGTGACGGCGCACCCGGAGGGTCTGCAGGAGAAGGCCGACGAGGCCGTCGTGAAGATGACCTGGCGCAACAGCGGCGACCACCGAACCCCTGAGCACTACGACCGCTGCATCACGGGGGCATTCGCCGAGGCGCGGCGGGTGGTGGAGCCCGGCGGTGTGGTGACGATCATGTTCGGCCACGACGACCCCGATGTGTGGCAGCGGCTTCTGGCGGCGATAGATGAGGCGGGTCTCGTGCTGACGGGCTCGTGGCCTGCTCGCACCGAATCAGGTGCCCAGATGGGCAAGGTCAACATCGAGACGACCCTGACGCTGGCGTGCCGGCCCGCTTCGGCGGATCG
>JAPPKQ010000448.1 GCA_028819945.1 bacterium
ACGTGCTCTTCTAAGACGCTGGTCGTGGCCTGAGACCGGCGTTCTGCTCAGTAATGCTGCGGCCCTGCTTCGTCATTCCGGCGGAGGCCGGAATCCAGGCCCCGGCGGCGAGGCCGGTGCTCGGCGGGGAACGATCGGCGCACTAGCGCGGCGCAAGGAGGCAACCATGGTCGCCATCACCACCAACGACCTGAAGACGGGCATGACCCTCGAACTGGGCGAGGGGCTGTTCTCGGTCGTGGAGTTCCAGCACGTCAAGCCCGGCAAGGGCCACGCCTTCGTGCGCACCACCCTCCGCAACGCCCGCACCGGGGCGGTGCTGGAGCGCACGTTCCGGGCCGGCGAGAAGGTGGAGCGGGCCATGATCGACAAGCGCTCCATGCAGTACCTGTACCGCGACGGCGACGCCTGGGTGTTCATGGACGGCGAGACCTACGAGCAGCTCTACGTGGAGGAGGCCGCCCTGGGCGACACCGGGAAGTACATCGTCGAGGGCGACTCGGTGATCCTGCAGATGTACCGCAGCGAGATCGTTGGCACCGACCTGCCCGCCGCGGTCACCCTCGCCATCACCGAGACCGAGCCGGGCATCCAAGGCGACCGGGTCTCGGGGGCGACGAAGCCGGCCGTGACCGAGACCGGTCTGGTGGTGTCGGTGCCGCTGTTCATCGAGCCGGGCGAGCGCATCAAGGTGGACACGCGCTCGGGCCAGTACATCGCCCGAGGGTGAGCGGGCGCGCCGACCCCGACGCCACCCCCGGCGCCCGCAGCGACGCCCGGGCGGCGCGCGAGCGGGCGCTGGCGCTGCTGTACGAGGCCGACGCCCGCGAGGTGGGGATCCTCGAGTTGCTGGGCCGCCAGGACCTGCCGCCGTCCCCGCTGGCGGTCGAGTTGATCGAGGGAGTCGCCACCGGCGGCGCGGCCATCGACGAACTGCTGGAGGAGGTGGCGGTGGACTGGTCGGTGGCGTGCATGGCGCCGGTCGACCGAGCCATCCTGCGCCTCGCCGCCTACGAGCTGGCCCACCGGCCCGAGACGCCGACGGCCGTGGTCCTCAACGAGGCCGTGGAGCTCGCCAACCTCTACTCCACGGAGTCCTCGGGCCGTTTCGTGAACGGCGTCCTGGCCACCATCGCCCGCCGGGTACGGCCCTAGGAGACTGCTGATTTATTCGCCCGGAAAGGCTCGCGTTTTGGTGTGGGGTGTGGGATCCTGGGGGCATGCACGGGGAGGTCCTCGGTGCTAACCTGCTAGCCATGCGCCCACGCCTCACCCACGTCGCCGGCGCCCTCGCGATCCTCGCCGCAGCCGTCGGGGCACCCGCCGGTGCCGCCGCCAGTCCGCCGGCGCGCCGAGCAGCGCCGAGCCGCTGGCGTACTGGCACACGCCGGGCCCCGCCAGCGGCGGCACCGCCCGCACCGCCTACGCGCCCGGCGACGTCGGCGGCATCGACTACTGCGACCTCGTGTTCACCGACGGCCGCGGCGGCGCCGACGGCACCGTCCCCGGCCAAGACGATCAGGGGAGGGCCCTCGGCCCGCTGATCCTCCAGTACCGCACCGTCGACGGCTGGGGCACCCCGCAGGTCCTGACGTGCACCAGCGGCCAGGTCTTCAAGTGGTGCGACTACGCCACGCAATGGTCCGGCGGCGAAGGCGACTGGGAGATCTGGTGGTACCTCAACCAGCTGCCCGTCGGCACCCGCGGCATCCGCGTCATCCAGGGCGCCACCACCCTATGGGAGGCCACCTTCACCCGCGGCGCCCCGCCGCCGCCGCCCACCACCACCACGACGACCATCGTCGAGCCGCCCGCCACCGCGTTCGACCTGGAGCCCGGCGAGATCGAGGCCGACCCCATCGACGAGCCGACCACCGGCGACGCCGGCAACCCCCTCGGCGCCCCCCACGGCCCGTGGCCGAGCTTCGTCGCCGTCATCGAGGACACCACCGCCTACTACCAGGACTGCTTCCTGTGGGAGGGCTGGAGCCCGTGGGAAGATGCCCACGGCTGGTTCTGCCACCAACCCTGACCCGACCCGAGAGGAGGGGACTTACGTACGTGACCCGGCGACTACCATCGCAACCGTGACTGGCCAGCGAGGAGGCACCATGCAGGATCGACAGGCGGCACGAAACCGAGGCCACCGAGCCAAGCGCGTGAGCCGACGGCTGTTCCTCGAAGCGACCGACGCGCTCGTCAAGACCGTCCCGCCGCCCCAGCGCGACGATCAGGAACCGTCCCCGAGCCCGTAGCGCTCATGTCGTGGCGACGCCCGCGAGGAGGCACACGAACTGGTCCTCGTCGATGATCTGAACAGAGGCACCGTCGGCGGCGAGGGCGAGCGCCTTGGGGTGCTTGGTGCTCTGCGGCGTGTCCGGCTTGCGGTAGCCCGCACCGACGCCGAGGACAAGGTAATCAGTGCGGCCGCTGACCGACGTGAGCGGCTTGGCCCCGGCATCGACAGCGGCTTGAAACGCTCCTGCTCGGCTCATCGAGGCGAGCGTTCCCGTGAACACGAGCCGCTTGCCGAACAGCAGCCCATCGGGGTTCGGTTCGCCCCGCGGCTTGACGTCCTTCGCGCTGAAGCGGTCCGAGCCTGACACGAGAGCGTTGGAGGACCGCTCGTAGCTCTCGCCGCCGTAACGGCCGAAAACGACGGCGCGTCGCTGGTGGCCTCGGGCATGATCCCGTGAATCGCGATGTTGGTCCCGTCGTACCTGTTGCCCGGCGGCTGGATCAAATGCCCCCACGCATCCACCGGCTCGCCGCCCTCAAACACGGCGACGCCGACAGCGCAGGCGGAATCTCTCGCGGCGGTAGCAGTCTCAAAGTCGATGGCGACGACCCGCTGCGCCCGCTCGCGCTTGGACGAACGGCGAGACCTCACGGGTGGCTCCCTTCGGACGGGGTTCGGGTTCGTGCCGTTCAAACGCCGCGACCCGCCGAAGGGAGCCCCGAGAACCAGACGGCGTGGCGGACACGGCGCCGTGGATGACGTCCGAGCAGCGGCGGCGGGAGACCACCAAGCTCGGCGTCGTTCCGCGACGACGCCGTGAGCGAGTAACGCCGCCCGAGCGATAGTGTCGGGGCTGCTACCTGCGGTCAGGAGAACACGACATGACCGGCAGCCCCGAGACCAGCCACCGCCCTAGTGGCTATTCACGTACGTAGTCCCCGTGACATGGCCGCGCTGAGCGAGCGCGACGAGGGGTTCCTGCGGCAGGCGATCGAGGTCTCGAAGCGCTCGCGCGCCAACGGCAACCACCCCTTCGGAGCGATCTTCGTGGACCGCGGCGGCAACGTGCTCCTGGGGGCGGAGAACTCGGTGGTCACGGCCCGCGACCTCACCGGCCACGCCGAGACCAATCTGGCTCGGCAGATCGGCCTCACCCTCAGCGCCACCCAGATCGCCGGCGGCACTCTCTACTCCAGTTGCGAGCCGTGCTCCATGTGCTCGGGCGCCATGTACTGGGCAGGTGTGAACCGGCTCGTCTACGCCATGGGCGAGCAGGATCTGCTCCCGCTGGCCGGCGGCGAGGGCGGCGGGAACCCCACCATGACCGGGCTCGGCTGCCGCGCCGTGCTGGCCAGCGGGCAGCGCCCCATCGAGGTCAGCGGCCCGCACCTGGTGGCCGAAGCAGTCGAGGCCCACCGGGGGTTCTGGGACCGTTAGAGCCCCGACCGATCACTCTTGTTGTCCGGTGAGTTGGGTGACCTCGCGGCGATACGGGGTGGCGTCAGCGTCGTCGGTGGGGTTCTCCAGTTCCTCGGCGAAGCGGCGGCCCTCCCAGACGGCGGCGGCGATCGTGCCGGGGGCGAGGGCGTCGCCGATGGCCCGGGCGCTCCGCAGGCGCAGGTCGGGCCACTCGTGGTGGCGGGCCCGCAGGTCGGTGAGCGGCGAGTCCTCCAGCAGTCGGGCGGTGACCAGCACCGCAGCCTCGGCATCCAGGCCGGCCGGACCCGCCCCCACGACCAGGATCTTCCCGTCCGCGTGGCGCCCCCGGTACACCTCGGGATGCCAGCCGCGCCGCCACTCCGCGCCCATCGAGGGGTTCTGGGTGCAGCGGATCGGCGACATGGTGAAATCGCCGGTGACGCAGATGTTGCAGCCGATGCACTCGCGGATGTCCTCGAGCCGGCCCTCTTCGATCTTCTGAGGCAGGTAGGGGTCGGCGATCGAGGGACGCGCCGCGCCGATGAAGTCCAGGATCCCCTGGTGGACCATGCGCACCATGGCTCCGGGCGAGGTGAAGCGTCCCACGCCCACCACCGGCTTGGAGGTCAACGCCTTCAGGCCCGCCACGTACTGCTCCTCGCCGCCCTCGGCACCGAAGCGCGAGGTCGCGCTGTCGTCCTCCCAGGTGCCCATCGCGAAGTCCCACAGGTCGGGGATCTCGCCCAACTCGCCGAGTACCTCCTCGATCTCGGCGCGGGTGATGCCGTCGCCGAGCAGCTCGTCGAGGGTGATCCGGCAGGCCGTCGCCGCCCGCCCGGCCGCCTCCTCGACGGTGTCGGTCAGGATCTCCCGCAGCAGCCTCATGCGGTTATGCAGGCTGCCCCGTACTCGTCGCTGCGCAGGTTGTAGCGGGGTGAGAGGAAGTGGTGGATCCAGCTGAGCGCGACCGCCCTCCGGGGGTGCGTGGTTCCCGGATGGCGCCGTGGTACCGTCAGCCGACCGTTAAGCGGGTCCCGCGAGGCCCGTACGGACCGGAGGTGGACGCTGTCCGATCGCGAGCGCAGAGCACGGGCGGCGGAGACCGGTTCCGGCGGCCCTGAGGGCGCTGTGCCCGCAGCCGGACGCCACGCCGGCACGCCGGGCGATTTCGTGCCTCGGGTCGAGATCATGGACGCCGAGGCGCTCGGCCGGGCGCTGCGGCGCATGGCACACGAGATCATCGAACGCAACGGCGGCACCGCGGACCTGGTGCTGGTGGGGCTGCAGACCGGGGGAGTGTTCCTGGCCGAGCGGCTGGCGACGCTGCTCGCCGAGATCGACGGCGCCGACGTGCCGTGCGGCTCCCTGGACGTGGCCATGCACCGCGACGACATCGGGTTGCGCCCCGTGCTGGTGCAGGCACCCACCACCATCAGCGGCGATCTGACGGGCCGCACCGTGGTTCTGGTGGACGACGTGCTGTACACGGGGCGCACCGTGCGCGCCGCCCTCGACGCGGTCTGCGACTTCGGACGCCCCCGGGCGGTGCAGTTGGCGGTGATGGTCGACCGTGGCCACCGCGAGCTGCCCATCAGGGCCGACTACGTGGGCAAGAACCTGCCGACCCGGCGCGACGAGATGGTGGATGTCAGCGACCGGGGCGTCGTGCTGGGGATCACGGCATGAGCGGCTGGATCGCCGAGCCGGCCGGCGGAGGGAAGCGGCACCTGCTGTCGATCGGCGACCTGGGCGGCGAGGGGATCCGCGAGATCCTGCGTCTCGCCGACAGCTTCGCCGAGGTCAACACCAGACCGATCCCCAAGGTCCCCGCCCTGCGCGGCAGGACGGTGGCGTCGCTGTTCTTCGAGGACTCCACCCGCACCCGCCTCTCCTTCGAGACCGCGGCCAAGCGCCTGTCGGCCGACACGGTGACCTTCAGCGCGGGGAGCTCCTCGCTGAGCAAGGGCGAGTCGCTGCGCGACACGGCCCAGACGGTGACCGCCATGGGCGTCGACTGCGTCGTGGTGCGGCACCGCAGCGCCGGCGTGGCGGTGCAGCTGTCCCGCTGGCTGGACGCCGCGGTGATCAACGCCGGCGACGGCCGCCACGAGCACCCCACCCAGGCCCTGCTGGACTGCTACACGATCCGCCGGCGGCTGAGCGACATCGCGGGGCGGCATGTGGCGATCGTGGGCGACATCGCCCACTCGCGCGTGGCCCGATCGCTGGTGGCGGCGCTGCAGCTGCTCGACGCGGGGGTCACGCTGGTGGCGCCGGCCACGCTCCTGCCCCCTGCGGTGGAAGGCTGGGGTGTGGGCGTCAGCAGCCGCATCGACGATGTCCTGCCCCGCGCCGATGTGGTGTACCTGCTGCGCCTGCAGCGCGAGCGGCAGGAGCGGGCGCTGCTGCCCAGCCTGCGCGAGTTCCACGAGCGCTTCGGGCTGAGCGCCGAACGCGCCCGGAGCCTGGCCGACCACGCCATCGTGATGCATCCCGGTCCCATGAACCGCGGCGTCGAGATCGGCTCCGAGGTGCCCGAGATGGCCTGCACCACGATCTCCGAGCAGGTTGCCAACGGCGTCTCGGTGCGCATGGCGGTGCTCTTCTGGCTGCTGGGAGCCCAACCGGAGGTCGCCTCGACACCGGCCGTCGAGGCCGCCCCGGCCACCGAGCAGGCGTCCGCCGCGGAGGTGGCCGGTGGCTGAGCGACCCCCGATGGTCATCGCCGGCGGCACGGTGATCGACGCCACCGGCGAGCGGCCGGCCGACGTGGCAGTCGGGCCCGACGGCACGATCGCGGCCGTCGGCGAAGGTCTGGCCGCGGGGGCCGGCGGCGGTGACCGGATCCTCGACGCCCGCGGCTGCATCGTGGCCCCGGGCCTGGTGGACCTGCACGCCCACCTGCGCCAGCCCGGGGGCGAGCAGGCCGAGACCGTGGAATCCGGCAGCCGTGCCGCCGTCCTCGGAGGGTTCTGCGCCGTCGTGGCGATGCCCAACACCAACCCGGCCATCGACTCCGCCGCCCTGGTGCGGGAGGTGCAGGAGCTGGGCCGCGCCGCGCTCTGCCAGGTGGAGGTGGCCGGTGCCATCACCGTCGACCGGGCGGGGGAGCGCCTGGCTCCCATGGGCGAGATGGCGGCCCTCGGGGTCCGGCTGTTCACCGACGACGGCAGCGGGGTGCAGGACACCGCGGTCATGCGCCGCGCCCTCGAATACGCCTCCGACCTCGGGGTGCGGCTGGCGCAGCACTGTGAGGTGGACTCGCTCGCCGCCGGGGGGCACATGCACGAGGGCGAGTGGTCCTCCCGGCTGGGCATTCCCGGCATCCCCGCCGAGGCCGAGGAGATCATGGTGATGCGCGACGTGGCCCTCAGCCGGCTCACCGGGGCGCCGGTGCACTTCCAGCACCTCTCCACGGCCGGCTCGGTGGCCATCGTGGAGGCGGCGCGCCGCAGCGGCGTGGCGGTCACCGCCGAGGTGGCGCCGCACCACTTCACGCTCACCGACGAGTCCTGCGCCTCCTACGACGCCCGCTTCAAGGTCAACCCCCCGCTGCGCCCGGCGGACGACGTGGCGGCGGTGCGCGGCGCCCTGGCTCGCGGCAGCCTGGACGCCATCGCCACCGACCATGCGCCGCACACCGCCGACGCCAAGGATCGTCCCTTCGAGGAGGCCCCGCCGGGAATGCTCGGCCTGGAGACCGCCCTGGCCCTCGCCCTGACCGAGCTGGATCTGGCGCCGGCGGAGGTGCTGGGGTTGCTGTCGTGGCAGCCGGCGCGCCTCGCCGGCATCGACGGCACCCATGGCGGGCCCGTGGCGGCGGGCCGGCCGGCCAACCTGTGCGTGTTCGATCCGTCGGCCGTCTGGACTCCCGACGACGGCGGTGGCGCCAGCCGCAGCCGGAACACGCCCTATGTGGGTCGGCGGCTGCGCGGCAGGGTGCGGCACACGCTGGTGGCCGGTGAGGCGCTGGTCGTCGACGGCGAGGCGCAGCGATGACGCCGCCGGCGAGGCGTCCCGGTGCGCTGGTTCTCGCCGACGGCGAGGTCTTCGAGGGCGAGATCGCCGGTGCGGAGCCGCCGGGCGGCGTGACCGCCGGCGAGGTGGTGTTCAACACGGTCATGTGCGGCTACCAGGAGGTCCTCACCGACCCCTCCTACGCGGGGCAGATCATCACCTTCACCTATCCTCACATCGGCAACTACGGCGTCAACGACGCCGACTTCGAGAGTCGCCGCCCGTTCTGCCGGGGGCTCGTGGTGCGCGACCTGGTGAGGACGCACAGCAACTGGCGGGCCGGCGGCGGCTTGGAGGAGTTCCTGGTGCGCCACGGCCTCTCATGCCTCAGCGGGGTCGACACCCGCCGGCTCACCCGCCACATCCGCTCGGCGGGCACCATGGTGGGCGCCTTCGGCACCGCCGCGGAGTCGGACCTGCGGGCCGCGGCCGCCGCCGAGCCCGGAACCGACGGCGTCGATCTCGTCGCCACGGTCACCTGCGAGCGCCCCTACCTGCGGGCCACGACCCGTGCCGACGGCCGGCCTCCCTGGCGCGTCAGCGTCGTGGACTTCGGCGTGAAGACCTCGATCCTGCGTCGCCTCGCTGATATCGCGCACGTGGAGGTGGTTCCCGCCACGGCGGGCGCGGCGGCGATCCTGGACCGCAGCCCCCACGGCGTGTTGCTGTCCAACGGTCCCGGTGATCCCGCAGCGGTGGGGGGCGCCACCGAGGTCATCGAGGGTCTGCTGGGGGAGGTGCCCGTCTTCGGCATCTGCCTGGGCCACCAGCTGCTCGGCGCCACTCTCGGTGGGGAGACGTTCAAGCTGCCCTTCGGGCATCACGGCGGCAACCACCCGGTGCGTCACCTCGCCACGGGCGCCGTCGAGATCACCAGCCAGAACCACAACTTCAGCGTGGCCGACAGCGGCATCGGTGGCGTCGAGGTCACGCACCGGAATCTCAACGACGGCACCACCGAGGGCCTGCGCAGCCTGGAGGTTCCCGCCTTCGGCGTGCAGCACCACCCCGAGGCCGGCCCCGGCCCGAGCGACAGCGACTACCTCTTCGGCACCTTCGACTCCTGGCTCCGGGACCTGCACGGAGCAGAGCCCGACGGAGCGCCGTTCGCCGCGGGCGCCGACCGCTGATGCCACGCCGCGACGACATCGAGTCGATCCTGATCATCGGTTCGGGACCGATCGTCATCGGCCAGGCCTGCGAGTTCGACTACTCCGGCACCCAGGCCTGCCGGGTGCTGCGCGAGGAGGGCTACCGGGTGATCCTGGCGAACTCGAATCCGGCGACGATCATGACCGATCCCGCCTTCGCCGACGCCACCTACGTGGAGCCGCTGTCCCACGAGGCGCTCAGCCGTATCGTCGAGCGCGAGCGGCCCGACGCCCTGCTGCCCACGCTCGGGGGCCAGACCGCCCTGAACCTCGCCATGGGGCTCGCCGAGGGGGGCGTCCTGGAGGCGCACGGCTGCGAGATGATCGGCGCCTCGCCCGCGGCGATCGCCTGCGCCGAGGACCGCGAGCGCTTCAAGGCCGCCATGGTGGAGATCGGCCTGGCGGTGCCCGCCTCGATGATCGCCCGCTCGCTGGAGGAGGCCATGGCGGCGCCGGAGACCGTCGGGCTGCCGGTGATCGTGCGCCCGGCCTACATCCTGGGCGGGCGGGGGACCGGCATGGCCTCCACCGTTGAGGAGTTGGCCGCCGTCGCCGCCGAGGGCCTCGCCGCCAGCCCCATCACCGAGATCCTCATCGAGCGCTCCATCGCCGGCTGGAAGGAATTCGAGTTGGAGGTGATGCGCGACCGGGCCGACAACTGCGTGGTGATCTGCTCCATCGAGAACTTCGACGCCATGGGGGTCCACACCGGCGACAGCATCACCGTGGCGCCCGCCCAGACGCTCTCGGACGTCGAGTACCAGCAGATGCGCGACGCCGCCTTCGCCTGCATCCGCCGCATAGGCGTGGAGACCGGCGGCTCCAACATCCAGTTCGCCGTCGATCCCCGCGACGGCAGCCAGGTCGTCATCGAGATGAATCCCCGGGTGAGCCGCTCCTCGGCGCTGGCCTCCAAGGCCACCGGATTCCCCATCGCCAAGATCGCCGCCCGCCTCGCCATCGGCTACACCCTCGACGAGATCCCCAACGACATCACCCGCAAGACGCCCGCCGCCTTCGAGCCGACCATCGACTACGTGGTCACGAAGGTGCCGCGCTGGAACTTCGAGAAGTTCCCCGGGGCTCGGCCCAACCTGGGCACGTCGATGCAGTCGGTCGGCGAGGTCATGGCCATCGGCCGCACGTTCTGCGAGTCGCTCCAGAAGGCTCTGCGCTCCCTGGAATTGGGCCGGGCGGGCCTCAACTGCGATCCGGCCGAGTCGGCCCACGACCGGCTCGGAGACGCCGCCCTGCTGGAGGCCTGCGCCGTGGCCACCCCCGAGAGGGTGTTCCAGCTGGAGGCCGCCCTGCGGCGGGGACTCGACGTTGCGGACCTGTACGCCGCCAGCGGCGTGGACC
>JAPPKQ010000310.1 GCA_028819945.1 bacterium
GGCTTAGTCCGACAGCCTCGCAGGGGGCCCTGGTCAGGGACTGGCAGATCATGGAGTCCGAGCAGGTCGCTGCGGTCGGTGGGCTGGTCGAGGCCACATTGATGGGCCAGTCGCCGATGATGCTTGCAAATCAACTGGCGGGTGAAGGATCTTCATAGATAATTCGGTCAGCGGTCGCTGAACAGAGGGGGCCGACGCGGCGGGCTCAACGGGCGCCGAGGAAGGCTCTGCGGACCTCCGGGTCTGCCAGCAGGTCGGTGGCTTGGCCGTGGTGGGTGATGCGGCCCATCTCGATGACGTAGCCGCGGTGGCTGGCTTCGAGGCCCTGGCGGGCGTTCTGCTCGATCATCAGCACGTTCAGGCCGATCTGCCGGTTGAGGCGGCGGATCACCTGGAAGATCTGGCGGGTGACCTTGGGGGCCAGACCCGCCGAGGGCTCGTCCATCAGCACCAGGTTGGGCTCGTACATGAGCGCGCGGCCGATCTCGAGCATGCGCTGCTCGCCCCCGGACATGGTTCCGGCCTGCTGCTTCGAGCGCTCGGCGAGGCGAGGGAACAGGTCGTACACGTAGTCGATGCGCTCGCGGACCCGCTGCCTGTCGCGCTCGGTGACCATGCCCATCTCGAGGTTCTCGTGCACCGTCATCTGGTCGAACACGCTGCGCAGCTGCGGCACGATGGTGATCCCGGGGATGCGCAGGGCGTCCTGGGGGGAAATGTTCGTGATGTCGCGCCCGTCGCAGAGCACCCGGCCCGAACGCACCGGCACCAGGCCGTACACCGCCTTGAAGACCGTGGACTTGCCGGCCCCGTTGGGCCCGATCACGCAGACGATCTCGCCCCGGCGCACCTCCAGGTCGACACCGGTGAGGATGTCCTGGCCGGCGAAGTAACCGGCTCGCACGTCCTGCACCTGCAGCAGCGGTGGGCCGGCGGTGGTGGTCGTCGCAGCCGTGTTGGCCGCGGCGGTCGTGCCGGCCTTGCCTGCGGAGGGTTCCGGTCGGCGGGTCACGGGGCGGTCCCGTCGCCAGCACCGGCAGGGCTGTTGCCTACACGGTCATCGCCCGCGGTGTCATCGCCGGGGTCGCCGAAGTAGGCCTCGATCACGGCCGGGTCCTGCGTGACCTCCCCGGGGGTGCCCTCGGCCAGCACGGCGCCCTGGTCGAGCACCACGACGCGCTCGCAGAGGTCGGCCACGAACTGCACGTTGTGCTCGACCAGCAGGAACGCCACCTGCCGCTCGCTGTTGACCGCCCGGAGCCGGTCGGCGATGTCGGCCGCGAGCGTGGGGTTGACGCCCGAGGTCGCCTCGTCGAGCAGCACCAGCCGAGGCTCGCTCATCAGCGACATGCCGATCTCCAGCAGGCGGCGCTGGCCGCCCGAGAGGTTGCCCGCCCGCTCATGGCGCAGCCGGCCCAACAGCAGGAAGTCCAGCAACTCGTCGGCCCGGCGGCGCGCGGCGGCATCGGTGCGCGCGAACAGCTGCGGCACCCCGAGGGATCCCCATTGGATGCTGAGGTGCATGTTCTCCGCCACCGACAGGTCCCGGTACACGCGGATGAGTTGAAACGTGCGCGACATTCCCAGACGGGCCACGTCGTGAGGGCGGTGGCGGCCGATGTCGGTGCCGTCGAACTCGATCAGGCCACCATCGATATCGAGCACCCTGGAGAGGCAATCGAACAGCGTGGTCTTGCCGCTGCCGTTGGGGCCGATGAGACCGACCATCTCGCCGGCACCGACGCTGATGTCCACACCGTCCACCGCGGTCAGCCCCCCGAAGCGCTTCACTACGCCGCGTGCCTCCAGCAGCGCCGTCACGACGCAGCCTCCGCCTCACCGCCGGCCGCCGGCCCCCGGTGCAGCCGCCGCCCTTCGAGCCTCCAGCCCTTCCAGCCCCACAGCTCGAACAATGACGTGCCCCTCCGGTCGACGAGGCCCACCAGGCCACGCGGCACGAACAGCACGATCACGATCAGGAGCACGCCCTGCGCCAGCAGGTGCGCGTCGAGGAGGTGCGTCCAGAGCAGCTCTCGCACCCAGTACAGCGCCGCCGCGCCGAGCACGGGACCGGCAACGGTGCCCAGGCCGCCCAGCATCGTGCCCATGACGGCGTCGATGGTGCGCACCTCCACGAACGCGATGTCGGGATCCACGAAGGTGTTCTGGTAGGCCCAGAGGGCGCCGAAGAGTCCCGTGGACAGGCCGGCGAAGCTGAACACCGCCGTCTTCAGGAGCGTCGTGTCGATCCCCCTGGTCTCCGCACCGACCTCGTCCTCGCGGATCGCCATCAGCGCGGCGCCGAAGCGGGTGCGGCGCAACCACCAGGTACCCACCACGAGGGCCGCGACGAGTGCCAGCTCGACGTAGTAGAAGAGCATCCTGTTGAGGTATGGCGGCAGCGTGAGACCGACGCCGCCGCCGGTCAGAGGGCTCCACACCCGCACGATCTCGCGGAGCGCCACGAACGTTCCGAGCATGGCGATGGAGAAATAGGGCCCCTTCAGCCGCATCGTGGCACGCCCGATGATCGCGGCCAGGAATCCCGCCACGAGCGCCCCGACGAGGATCGCCGGCACGGGCGGCCAGCCGACCTGAGGCCCGTTGCTCTGCAGGGAGATCAGGATCGCCGTGGCGTAGGCGCCGATCCCGAACCACACGGCGTGGCCGAAGTCCACGTAGCCCGTGAACCCGCCGGTGAGGTTCCAGTTGATCGCCACGCCGATGCTGGTGAGCATCAGCGTCAGGGTCAACAGCGTGGCGTTGGACGTACCGCCCAGCAGCGGAAGCACCGCCAGGACGACGAGCACGATCAGCGCCCCGACACCGACGGCCCGGCCCGCCGGCCACCGCCTCGCGACGGCCCCCGCTCCCGGAGCCGCACGGCTCACGTCACCGGCCTCATGTGCTCGTGGCGTCCACGTGACGGAGGCCCTTGAAGATCCCCTGTGGCCGCAGCACCAGGGCGGCCACGAGCAGCACGAACGAGGCCACGACCGCCAGGTTCGTACCGATGCGGTCCACGTACAGCGCCAGCATCGCCTCGACCAGACCCAGCACCATCGCCCCGCCGAGCGCGCCGCGCACCGAGCCGAGCCCCGCCATGGCGGTGATGGCGAAGGCCTTCAGGGTCAGGGGCGGGCCCTGGAACGGCTGCACGGCCAGCAGCGGGCTGATGAGCGCGCCGGCCACGCCGGTGAGGCCGATGCAGAGGGCGAACGTGACTGCGTACACCTTCCTGATGTCGACGCCCACGATGCGCGCCGCCTCGCGGTTCTGGGCCGCGGCGCGGATGCTCTTGCCGAGGCGGCTGCGGCCCAGGAACAGGTTGAGCCCCGCCGTCACGCCCACGGCCACGACCAGCACCCAGAACCGGGTCACGGGAACGGTCAACCGGTCGGTCAGCCTCCACGCACCGTCCAGGTCGGTGTTGGCGAGGCGGAAATCCGCCGAGAAGGTGACCTTCATCACGCTCTGCAGGATGATCGAGATGCCGAACATCACCAGCAGCGACACCAGCGCCGGCCGGTCGATGATCCGGTTCACCAGCACTCGCTGCACCAGGTAGCCGAACAGCAGCATCACGGCGAACACCGCCGGCGCCGACACGAAAGGATCCACGTCCCAGAAGTCACTCGCCATCCAGGCCAGGTACGCCCCCACCATCACGAACTCGCCGTGGGCGAGGTTGATGACACCCATCACGCCCCAGATGATCGAGAAGCCCAGCACCAGGATCGTGTACATGCCCCCGAGGGCGATGCCGTTGATCAGCGCCTGCGCGAAATAGCTCACCGGGCGGTCCTCACCGTGCCGTCCTCAACGGGTCCTCGACCCCGTCAGCCGCGCGGGTAGACCAGCGCGGCCACGGCGGCGGCGTCGGGGGCCACGACGAGGATCTCCCCGTCCTGCACCTGGATCGTGCCCATGGGCTTGGCGGTGTTCACGCCGCGCTCGTCGAAGGCGATCGGCCCGTAGAACGTGTCCGCCCGCAGCGCCCGCAGCGCCTGGCGCACTGCGTCGGTGTCGGTGCTGCCCGCCGCCTCGATGGCCAGGTGCAACGCCAGGGCCGAGGCCGTTGCGCTGGCCGCCTGGTAGACAGGCGGCTCGCCCCAGAGCCGCCGGTAGTAGGCGGCGTAGTCCGCTGCGCTGCCGAACCAGTCGCCCTCGTAGGCCATGGTGGCCTCCCACTGGGTGGGGCCGAGCACGCCCTCCACGTCGTCGTCGAGTTGCTCCACCAGCCGGGGGTTGGACGGGCCGACCGTGATCAGCATGGCGTCGGGCTCGAATCCCAACTCGTCGGCGGCGTTCACGAACAGCACGGCGTCGTTGTAGTGACCCCCGCCCAGGAACACGTCGGGGCCCAGGTTGCGGAACTTGGTCATGATGGCCGACACGTCCTGGATGTCCTTCGGGTACTTCTCGATCGCCAGCACCTCGATGCCGTTCGCCTCGAGGTGGCGGCGCGCCCCCTCGGCCACGCTGGTCGGGAACGTCGTGTCCTCATGGGCGATCACGGCTGTCCGGACGCCCCGCGCTGCCAGCGCCTCGACGGCGGACTTCGTGTAGTCGCTGGCGACGGTGGCGACCAGGAACAGGTTCCGGAAGCCGCGCTCGAACATCGTGTCGGAGGTGCCGTTGCCCTCCACCATGATGACGTTGTTGGCCTCGGCGATGGCGCTGGTGCCGGTGGTGAGGCCGCTGGAGTACGGCCCCAGCAGGAAGTCCACCCGGTCCTCGTCGATGAGCCTCTGGATCAGGTTGGCGGCGGTGTCGGCGTCGGACTCGTCGTCGTAGTAGACGATCTCGGCGCCGTAGCGGCCTTCGCCGATCCGGATGCCGCCGTACTCCTCGTTCACCCAGCGCACCCAGGTGTTGTAGCCCTGGCGCGAATCCCGGCCCTCGACGGCGAACTTGCCGGTCTCGCTGAGCGCCGCCCCGATGCGGACCGTGCCGTCGAACGCGCTGAGGTCCACGGGCGCGGCCTCACCCGCGGCCGGCGCCGCATCCTCGACCGAGCCCTCGCCGCAAGCAGTGGTGGCCGTGACGAGCAGCAGGAGCAGCACGAATGCCCGAACGGATCTCCGCACGCCTTCCTGCCTCTCGAGTCCTGCTTTGTCCTTCGAGGATCAGATCCGCGACGCCCGGCGAGAGACCCCCGGGGTGTTCCCAAGGTAGGCCAGCAGCGCCACACCGGCCAGCACCGCGCCGAACAGGCCGCTGTAGTGGCTCAGGAACTGGAAGTCCTGCCATGCCACCACGGCACCGCCGGCGATGCCCCCGATGCCCCCGGAGGCGCTCATCAGCAGATCCGCGGCGCCCTGCACCGGCACGCGGTCGCCGGTCGGCACCGCCGCGGTGAACAGCGCCGTCCCCGCCACGAGGCAGCAGTTCCAGCCCAGTCCCACGGCGAACATGCCCGCGAACATGCCCCAGGCCACCTCGGGGGGTGTATGGGCCGCGATCTCGGCGCCGAGAAAACTGATCACGCCGCCGAGGATGATCATGGGCGTCGGCCCGATGCGCCCCGTCGCCCAGCCCACGACGGGCGCCAGGGCGTACATGCCCACGATGTGGGTGGAGATGACGAAGCCGATGATGCGCAGACTCTGATCGCCGTCGGTCATGTGCAACGGCGTCATGACCATCGTCGCCACCATCACCCCCTGCCCCACCATCATGGCGGCGGTCGCCAAGCGGGCGGGAGGCAGCCGGGCGATGATGCCGAGCGATCTCAGGAGGCCGCCGCGGCCCCGGGGAACCTCGGCGCCATCGCCGAGACGGCGGGCGACCAGGAGCGGATCGGGCCGCAGGCCCCGGTCGAGGACCACCACGGCCATCGCGAACACGACGGCGGCGAAGATGAACGGACCGGCCAGTTCCTCCAGACCCAGCGCACTGGCGACCAGGGTGAAGGGCCCGGTGGCGAGTGTGGGCCCGGCGATGGCGCCCACCGTCGTCGCCCCGACGAGCAGCCCGATGGTCCGGGCCCGATCAGCGGGCGGCGCCAAGTCGACGACCGCGAACCGGGCGGCGAGGCCGCAGGCACTCCCGGTGCCGACGGCCGCCATGCCCACGAGGACGAGCGCGTACATGTCGACGACGGTGGAGAGCAGCATCAGCAGCGAACCGGCGAGGGCCAGCAGGTAGCCCGAGCGCAGCCCCATCCGCCGGCCGCTGCGAGCCATGAGCTTCGCCAGCGGGACCGCTGTGAGGGCCGCTCCGATGGTCATGCCCGCGGCGGCGATGCCGCTGAGCGTGGCGCTGCCGGTGATCGCGTCGGCCAGCACCGCCACGATGCTGAACGCCCCTCCCGTGCCGGCACCGCCCACGGCGACGGTGGCCATCAGCACGCCCAGCGTGCGCCGCTGGATGGCCTGGACCGCTTGACCGGTGTCGGGGTCCCGGTCCGGTCCCGGACCCGGCCCGCCCCCCGGCGGGCCTCCGCCGGATCGCCGAGCCGCCTCGTGCGTCCGCTCAGCCGGCTCCGTCACGAAACCAGACTAGGCGCCCGTCACCGCCGAACCTGGCTCGAACACTGTCCACAGCCCGCGGCCTCCGCCCCGGTAGAGTCGCCCCAGGCGAGCGTCGCCGTCGTGTCCGTCGCCGCCTGTCCACAGCCCGCGGCCTCCGCCCCGGTAGAGTCGCCCCCGTGCAATGGTCAGAACCACCACCCATGAGTCTGGATCCCGCGCTGCGCTACTCGGCGACGCTCGACACGAGTTGCGGCGCCATCCAGTTGGACCTCCAAGCCGAGCGCTCCCCGCTGGCGGTGAACAACTTCGTGTTCCTGGCCCAGCAGGGCTACTACGACGGCTGCCCCGTGCACCGCGTCGTGCCGGGATTCGTGGTCCAGGCCGGTGACCCCACCGGAACCGGACGCGGCGGCCCCGGCTACCGGTTCGCCGACGAACTCGAAGGGCGCGGCCAGTACCGCGAGGGCACTCTGGCGATGGCCAACGCCGGCCCCAACACCAACGGGTCGCAGTTCTTCATCTGCCTGGCGAGCGTGAACCTGCCCCACGCCTACACCATCTTCGGCCAGGTCACCGCGGGGATGGAGGCCGTGGCGGCCTTCGCGGCGCTGCCGCTGCGCGGTGAGCGACCCAAGGGCGACGCCAAGATCCACTCGGTGACGATCAGCACCGAACCCATCGCCGGCGCCTGAGCGCACCGGCGGGGCCGGGCGCCGTCAGGTCCGCAGGCCCCCGATCACCAGCCGGCTGAACTCCCTGCCGATCTGCGCGGCGCTGGCCCGCCCGTCGGGGCGATACCAGAACGCCATGGAGTTCATCATGCCGATGATGCCGATGGCAGAGAGCCGAGGGTTGACTTCGGACTTGATCTCCCCGGAGCGCTGGCCGCGGCGGATCTGCGAGACCAGGAACCTGATGTAGACGTCACCTGCCGCACGGATCGTCTTCTGGCGTTCCTCCGACAGCGCACGGAACTCTCTGAAGAAAACCGAGGACTGCACGAAATTGGCGGCGAACACCGCGGCATGCCCGTGGAGGAGAGCCTCGATCAGTTCGAGCGCATCGCCGTCGCGCTGCTCCAACTGCTCGATGACGCTGAGAGCGGCGTCGTACGCCTCCTTGATGACACTGAAGAGAAGATCCTCCTTGGTGTCGATGTAGTAGTAGAGGCTGCCTTTGAGGATCCCCACTTCCTCGGCGATCTCCTGAATGGAGGTTGCCTCGTAACCCTTCTCGTGGAAGATCCGCGCGGCGACGTCGATGACCTCTTGGCGGCGCCGCTTCGAGGGCCTGGGTGTGTCGGTGACAGCCTCGGCCATTGACAACTCCTCAAACAACTGTTGGGTTGACGGATCGGCGCTAGATTGTAGCGCTAGCACCAAACCGTACAGCAGGGCACTCCCCTCGCAGGTTCTCCGAGGGTGAGTCCAACCGGTCCGCGGGTACTGTGCCGGGAACGGTTGGGCGCACCTCGGGCGACCCGGCGGGCCGCCCGGCGCAGAGCCGACTATGAGCCTCCCCGACAATCCGGTCCCCGGCGGAGCCGAATCGCACGACGACGAGGACTCGCCACGCGCCCGGGCCGAAGCGCAGTGGCGAGCCGCCTTCGAGGCCGCCCCGCTGCGCGACGGCACCTTCGAGACCATGTCCGGCGTCCCGCTGGCGGCGGTGCACGGGGATCCCCCCTACCCCGGGCAGTTCCCGTACACGCGGGGCATCTACCCCTCGATGTACCGCTCACGGCTGTGGACGATGCGGCTCTTCGCCGGCATGGGCACCGCGGCCGACACCAACCTGCGCTTCAAGAGGCTCCTGGACGCCGGAGGCACGGGGCTGTCGACGGCCTTCGACATGCCCACGCTCATGGGGCGCGACTCCGATCACCCCTGGGCGGTCGGCGAGGTGGGCCGGGCCGGCGTGGCGGTCGACACGGTCGCCGACATGGAGGACCTCTTCGCCGGCATCGACCTGGGCGGTGTGAGCACGTCGATGACCATCAACGGGCCCGCCAACATCCTCATGGCGATGTACATCGTGACCGGCGAGCGCGGCGGCACCGAACGCAGCCGGCTCAGCGGCACCATCCAGAACGACGTCCTGAAGGAGTACCAGGCGCAGAAGGAGTACATCTTCCCGCCGCGCCCCTCGGTGCGGCTGGTGACCGACCTCATCCGCTTCACCACCGCCGAGATGCCGCGCTGGCACCCGGTCTCGATCAGCGGCTACCACATCCGCGAGGCCGGCTCGACAGCCGCCCAGGAACTGGCCTTCACCCTCGCCAACGGCTTCGCCTACGTGGAGGCGGCGATGGCCGCCGGGCTGGACGTGGACGACTTCGCCGGGCGCCTGTCGTTCTTTTTCAACAGTCACATCGACTTCTTCGAGGAGATCGGCAAGTACCGCGCCGCCCGGCGCATCTGGGCGCGCTGGATGCGCGACCGCTACGGCGCTCGCGAGGAACGCTCACTGCAGTTGCGGTTCCACACCCAGACCGCCGGCGTGTCACTCACCGCGCAGCAGCCCGAGGTGAACATCGCCCGGGTCGCCACCCAGGCGCTCGCGGCGGTCCTCGGCGGCACGCAGAGCCTGCACACCGACAGCTACGACGAGGCACTGGCCCTGCCGACCGAGAGGGCGGCGCGCATCGCCCTGCGGACCCAGCAGGTGATCGCGCATGAGTCCGGCGCCGCCAATGTGGCCGACCCGCTGGGCGGCTCCGCCTACGTGGAGTGGATGACCGACGAGATGGAGCGGCGCGCCACCGAGGTGTTCGACCACCTCGACAAGCTCGGCGAGGGGTCGATCCTGGAAGGCGTCTACGAGGGCATCGCCAACGGCTACTTCGTGGGCGAGATCGCCGACAGCGCCTACCGGTTCGAGCGCGAGGTGAACGCCGGGCGGCGGATAATCGTGGGCGTCAACGCCCACACCGAGGGCGACGACAGCGACACCCCCACGCTCTACATCGACGACGATGTCGAGGACCAGCAGTTGGCGCGCCTGGCCGAGGCGAAGCAGCGGCGCGACGGCGGGGTCGTCGTGGCTGCGCTGGAGAGGCTGGCCGCGGACGCCGCCGACCCGACGATCAACCTCATGGAGCCCATCATCGACTGCGTGCGCGTCGAGGCCACCGAAGGTGAGATCACGAGCGCCCTCGAGGGCGTCTTCGGCTCCTACACCGAGCCCGCAGTGGTATGAGCGGACCGGAAGGCGACGCAGCCGGCGCCGAAACCGAGCGCTCCCAACCGGTCCGGGTGGTGCTGGCCAAGCTGGGGCTGGACGGTCACGATCGGGGCCTGAAGGTGGTCGCCCGCATGCTGCGCGATGCCGGCCTGGAGGTCATCTACCTGGGACTTCGCCAGACCACCGAATCGATCCTGCTCGCCGTCGAGCAAGAGGACGCCGACGTGATCGGCCTCTCGATCCACAACGGCGGTCACCTCACGCTGGCGCCCCGCATGGTGGAGGCCGTGCGCGCCGCCGGCATGGACGTACCGGTCGTGGTGGGTGGGATCGTGCCCGACGTGGACTTGGAGCGCTTGGCGGAGGCCGGCGTGTTCGCCGTCCTCGGCCCGGGCGCCTCGGCGACGGAGGTGGCCCGGACGGTGCGGGCGGCCGCAGCCCGCCACCCATGACCGCCGGCCCGGCTGCAGGCCCCACGCCCGAGCGTGCCGCGCCGCA
>JAPPKQ010000099.1 GCA_028819945.1 bacterium
TGGCGGCCGCCCACGGAGCCGCGGAGCGTCTCCCGGCGACGGACGACCCAGAGCCGGGCCGACCCCATGAGGGCGTCGACGCGCACCGAGGCCAGCTCGTCGCCCGCCAGCACGGCCACGTTGGCCAGGAGGTGATCGAGTCGCCCGCCGCCGCCGCCCACGACGCTGAGGCTCTCCGCACCCCGGTCGCGGGCCTCCGCCAGCGCCAGGGCCAGGTCGGTGGCGTCCTTGTCGGTCGAGAAACGGCGCTGCTCGGGCGCCGCGGCGGCGCCTGCCGGCGTCACCGAGTCGAAGTCGCCCACGACCACGTCGACCCGCAGGCCGAGGGCGAGGGCGACGTCGGCGCCCGAATCGGCCGCCACGACGAGCTGTGGGGGCGCCAACTCCCCGAGCAGAGCGGGCTCGGGCGACTCACCCCCTGCGACGACCCAGGCGTGCAAGCTCATGGCTGCGAGGCCACCTCGGGGGAGCGGGCCGGCGGGCCGGCCGCGGTGGTCGCGCCATACCGATGGTGCTGGCACATGATGCGACTCCGGGGCACACTGTTACTGTCCACTGCCCAGGCGCTCAGAGCCAAATCGGGGGAGGGAATGAAGGCCGTACAGGTGACCGCTCCGGGCCGGTTGGCCTACACCGAGGTTGCCGAACCCGCCGGCAGTGCTGCCGGTCCCGAGGCGCTGGTCCGCGTCGAGACCGTCGGCATCTGCGGCACCGACGTGAAGATCCTCTCGGGGGGAATCCCGGTCACCTACCCGCGGGTCATGGGCCACGAGATGGTGGGCGAGGTGATCGACGGCGGGTCGACCGGCGTCGCCACCGGGCAGAGGGTCATGATCGACCCTGCCATCTCGTGCGGCTCCTGCGCGCTGTGCCAGGAGGGTCGGACGAACCTCTGCCTGCACGGCGGCCTGCTGGGGCGCGACGCCGACGGGGTCTGGGCAGAACTCGTGACGGCGCCGGCGAACCGGCTGCTTCCCGTTCCCAGACACTTGGGGGAGGCGGCGGCGGCGATGGCGCAGGTGGCCGGCACGTGCGTGCACGCGCAGCGAGCCGCGCCGATCTTCCCCGGGGACACCGCCGTCGTCATCGGTCTGGGAGTGAGCGGGCTCATCTTCACCCAGTTGCTGCGGGCCTCTGGCGCGAAGGTCATCGGCGTGACCCGCTCGGCGTTCAAGCGAGAGTTGGCGACGGCGTTCGGCGCAGTGGCGACGGCCGCGCCCGGCGAGGCCGCCGCGGTGATCGCCGACGTCACCGACGGCCAGGGTGTGGACCTGGCGGTCGAGGCGGTCGGGACCGAGGGCACGGTCACCCTCGCCATCGAGTCGGCCCGCATCGGCGGTGAGATCCTGGTCTTCGGGACGGTAACCGGCGGCGGCACCGGGCTCCCCTACTACCAGTTGTACTTCAAGGAGCTGACCGTACGGAACCCGCGAGCCGCCATCGCCGACGACTACGCCCGCGCCATCGAGCTCGCCGCCTCGGGGGTGCTGGACCTCGAGCCGATCGTCACCGACCGGGTCGGAATGTCCGACGCCTCCCGCGCCTTCGAGCGTGTGCAGAGTCCCGACTCGCTGAAGGTGCTGATGCCCGTCGGCTGAGGCCGGCGGGACACCGACACCTGGTGGGAACCCCCGACGTGCCACGCATCCGGATCGACCGCGAGGGAACGGGTCCGCCCCTCGTCCTGGTCCACTCGTTGCTGACCGACGCCCGCGCCTTCGATCCGGTGGCGCCGCGACTCTCGGCCAACTTCGAACTGCACCGGGTCTGGCTGCCCGGTTTCGGTGCCTCCGAGCCGCTGGCCGAGCCGTCTCCGATGTTGTTCGACATCGCCGACGCGCTCGCCGAGGCGCTGGAGGCCGACGGAATCACGGGCCCCGGCCTGGCCGTCTTGGGAAACGGTTTCGGGAGCTTCGTCTGCGTGGCGCTCGCCGTCGCCCACGGTGACCTCTTCGGCCCCCTGATCGTGGCGAACGGAGGCGCTGCCTTCTCGGAAGAGCGTCGCGCCGCCTTCACGACCATGAGCAACCTGGTCAGCGGCTCGGGCATGGAGGCCGTCGTCGAGGTGGCGGTGCGCCGCATTTTCACCGCCGAGTACCTGGAGGCGCATCCCGAGGCCATCGGGGAACGTCGCGACGTGCTCCTGGAGATCGACCCGGGGTCGTTCGCCGCCTCCTGCCGGGCTCTGCGCGACATGGATCTGCGCCCGCACGTGGGCGCCATCGGGAACCCGACCCTGGTGATCGCCGGCGGTGCCGACACCACCACCCCGCCGGAGATGGGCGCCGAACTCGCCTCCCTCGTGCAGGGCGCGGAGTTCGCCACGATCGACGACTGCGGCCACTGCCCCCCGCTGGAGCGCCCCGGCGCCTTCGCCGACGCCGTGGAGGATTTCCTCGACCGCAGGTTCGCCTAGGGCACCACGGCCGGCCCGGCGTCCGGCACGCTGTTCACGTCACAGCCGGTCAGGCCGGCTGCGATCGCAGCGAAGTCCTCCGCGGTGATCGCCGCGCCGGCCAGAACGAGCAGCAACGCGATGCGCGCAAGCGGCCGCGCCGGCATCAGGCCGCGCAAACGTTCCAGAGCCACCGTGGCCGAGACTAGGGCGTCGCCGTAATCGGGGACCGCCGATCAGCGGGAGCCGGAATCAGTGCGTCGGACGCTCGTGGCCGTAACCCGGTGCGGCGGCGGGCTGCGCCGCCGGCGGCATTCGGACGCGTACAGATTGATCATTCCTAGTTGTACACTCATGGATGTGGACGTTGCGGTTACGGAGTTTCGGGCGAGGTTGAGCCACTGGCTCGATCGGGCGCGCAACGGCGACGAGGTCGTCGTCACGGACAGGGGAGTGCCCGTCGCGAGGATCCTGGGAATCGACGGCGCCACGACCATCGAAACGCTGCAACAGCGGGGGATCGTCGCCAGGCCGACCCGGCAGGACCGTCCCAAGGCGACGGGCCGCCCGCGGCCCCGGTCTCGCCGGCCGGTGTCGGACCTGGTGAGCGAGCAGCGGCGCTGACCGGTGGCCATCGTCTACTTCGATGCCAGCGCGCTGGTGAAACTGCTCGTCACCGAGCCGGGCAGCGAGACCGCGGCGGCTCTCTGGGATGGCTGCGACGCCGCTGTTTCGAGCCGTCTGGCCTATCCGGAGGTGTGCGCGGCCTTGGCCGCGGCGGGGCGCAACGGTGACCTCGACGAGGAGAGCCTGGCGATGTGCGAGCAGGATTGGGAGGAGTTCTGGGCGGCTATCAGGCCCGTGGAACTCAGCGAGCGCGTCCAGCGGGTGGCGGGGCGGTTGGCCAAGCGCCATCGACTCCGCGGTGCCGACGCGGTGCACCTCGCCAGTGCGCTGGAGATCGACGCCGCCTCTCTCGTCCTGGCAGTGTGGGATCGCCGCCTCCATGCCGGTGCCGCGGCAGAGAACCTCGCCGTCGCCCCAGCGACCCCGGGAGGCTGACAACACGGGCGGTCATCGTCTGACATAGTTGCTGATCGGCTCCGGCGGGGGTCAGAGGCTGCTCGACTCGAAGATTTCGGGCTCGGTATCTGTCGAACTAGCCGAACAGGGCCATCGCCACTCTGCCCGGACTGGTGTAGCCATCGAGTATACGCGTGGCGCATCGCAGCCGTTCGGGCCGCGGTCGCTGCTGGGCATTCGCTGCGCGGTGTTGCCCGGGCCCTTGGGATGACCAAGGAAGGAGTCACCTCGTTGCTTTGGGAAGCAGCCGACGGAGACGATCCCACTGCTGGAATACCCCCGCCCATCGAAGTGACAGTTGTCACGATCTGTTGCCTACTCGTGATCGCCGGCGCCGTCGTGATCTACGTTGTCTTTGGCTGAGCGGCCGTAGTGACCGTCGAGATATGTCTGCTGTTCCCGCAGGTCAGTGGCCAATGTTGGTGGACCGTACTGGACTTGAACCAGTGACCTCTCGCGTGTGAAGCGAGCGCTCTACCAGTCTGAGCTAACGGTCCGGGGGATGCAGGATTCTACGACGCCACGCCCGAGGCGGCCACCCCGTAGTGATGGGCGACGATCTCGGGATAGCTGCGACTGAAGTAGTTCCAGAGTTGCTCGCCGTACGTGCCCGGCCGGTAGTCGCTCGCCATGTCTCCCACACCGGCGTCGAGTTCGTCCTTGGGAGCCATGAAACCGGCGCCCGCGTGGTGCGGGCTGGCGGCCACCGCCTCGGCGAAGCGGTCCACCAGCGGGAGCGGATCCAGCGAGGCGCCCAGCGACGGGCCGCAGAAGTACCCGCTCGAGTAGCGCTCCTCCGCCGAGATCACGCGGTGCGGCGTGGCGACGAGATAGTTACCTGTCATCGCCTGCAGGCTCTCGCCGAGGTTGACGACGAGCGAGCCGGGTACCAGGGGCACGTCGATCCAGTCCCCGGCGGGGTTCTGCACCTGCAGCCCCGGTACCCCGCCGGTCGCGAGGATTGTCAGGAAGCCCGTGTCGTGATGGGCGTTGACCCCAGCCGCCCCCGGCGGCGTGGCCGGATAGTGGATGAACTTCGTGAGCGACATCGGCTCGTCGCCCATGAAACGATCGAGGTGGGAGGCGGGCAGGCCGAGCCCGTCCCAGAGCGCGCCCAAGAGCCGGACAGCCAGAGTGGCCAGGGCCTCCGACCACCGGTTGCTGAGCGCCTCGTGCCCTGCCAGCACCTCCTCCGGCAGCCACTGGTTCGGACCGAGAAGCCGCAGGAAGCCGGGCTCCACCCCACGGGATCGGGCGGGCCACTCCGTCCAGCAGTCGATCTGCTCGCGGATGTCGGGGCGGTTGTTGGTGTACTCCGTCCCGACCGGCTCCCAGCCTCGGAAGTGTCGCGACGCCTGCTTGTCGATCAGTCGCTTGGCGTCGTCGGGGAGGCTGAAGAACCGGCGCATCATGTCGAAGACATCGGTGTGCAGGTGGTCGTCGATGCCATGATTGACGACGAGGAGGAACCCGACCTCGTGGCAGGCCGCGCACAACTCCTCGGCGAGCGGTTCGGGCGGCGCGCCCCCGTCGGCGAGAGGCGCCACATCGATCACCGGAATGCTCTCGAACGCCACCGGGGGCATAAGACGATTCTAGGAAGCACCACAGGATGTGCCACCGAGCGAGATCGACAGGACGGACCACCCGGTCCACGTAATTTAAGAGCGTTATATTAGAAGGCATTGTGTTTGTCCACAATCTGTGCCTAATGTGTTGACTATGTGATGCGCGATGTCGGAGCGCAGCTTGGACGAGCGGGGACATCGGAGCGAGCAATGTATACTCTGTCTATGAGGCGTATACAGCTCTACCTCGACGAGGAACTCGATCACGCCGTCTCGGCCGAGGCGGCCCGGACGGGCCGGACCCGGTCCGAACTCGTTCGGACCGCCGTGCGGAGTTGGCTCGGGGATGCCCTCCGTTCCCCGCCGGATCCGATCGAGGAGTTGATCGGGTCCGTGGACATCGATCCTGTCGACGATCTCGATGCGGCGATCTACGAATGAGATTCGCGGACACGTCGTTCTGGGTTGCGCTGCAACTGCCGCGAGATCGTTGGCACGCCACCGCCGCGGACCTGTGGCGCCGTGACGGCTCACCCGTGCGGACGTCGAATCTCGTCCTCGGCGAGACGTGGACCTTCCTGAGGCGCCGCGCCGATCACCGGTCCGCCGTGCGCTTTCTCGGACTGGTGAGCGAGTCCCCGCGGGTCTCGGTGGCATCGGTGCACGAGAACATCGATGCGAGGGCGTGGGAATGGCTGAGCCGGCGCGACGAGCGCCCCTACTCCTACGTCGACGCCACCAGCTTCGAGATCATGCGGCGCGAACGCCTAACCGAAGCGCTCGCCTTCGACGGCGACTTCACGGCCGCGGGATTCGTGGAAGCCCGCCCCTGACCGGCCCTTACGGCAGCAGGACGCCTGCCGCCTGAAGCTGTGGTCCACCGGCCCTCCAGGACCTCGCGGGCGTGCCCGCCGAGGACTGCGGGACGCCTGCCGCCTGAAGCTGTGGTCCACCGGCCCGGCTATCCGCTGGCAGACCGCAGCAACGCGGCGGCGAGGCTCTCAAGTCCCGCCACCCTGCTCCCCTTGGCGAGCACGGCATCATCCGGGCCCAGCGGCCCCAGCGCAGCGAGCGCCGCGGCGGCGTCGGGCAGCGGCGGCGGGCCGTAGGCCGCCTCCTGCACGGGCAGCAGCTCGATCCCCAACTCGGCGGCCAGGGCGGCGATGGCCGCATGTTCGGCGTCATGGCGCTCCCCCAGTTCGGCCATGACCCCCAGTACCGCCACACGCCGTCGCGCGGGAACGGCCGCCAGAGAGTGGAGTGCCGCGGCCACGGACGCGGGATTGGCGTTGTAGGCGTCGTTGATGATCAGCGCCCCGGTCGTGCTCGTGCCGACCGCCATCCGCCAGGGGGACAGCTCGGCCCGCCCCAGACCGGCTGCCACACCTTCGATGCTCACGCCCAGGACCAGGGCCGCTGCCGCAGCCCCCAGGGCGTTGTGGGCGTTGTGCAGGCCGGCGGCGCACAGCCGTACCTGCGCCCGGCCCCACGGCGTCACCATCACGAAGGAGGGTCGGAGCGCGCCGTCGAGGGTCACATCGGCGGCCCGCACGTCGCCGGACTCGAACCCGTAGCCGACGACCTGTGCCCCGGTCCGGGCCGACATGGCCACCACCCGGTGGTCATCGGCGTTGAGGACGGCGGTTCCCGTCGCCGGGAGGGCGGCCACCAGGTCGGACTTCTCATCTGCGACGGCCGCGAGGGTGCCGAAGGCCTCGGTGTGGGCGGCGCTAACAGCGGTCACCACCGCCACGTGCGGCCGGGCCAGCGCCGCTAGGCCGGCGATCTCGCCGGGCGCGTTGGTGCCGATCTCGGCGACCAGCGCCCGCTCGTCTCCTCCGGCGCCCAGCAGCGTGAGCGGGACGCCGATGCTGTTGTTGAACGACGCCGGGCTGGCGCGCACCGGCCCGGCGTCGCCGAGCGCCGCGGCCAGCAGATCCTTCGTGGAGGTCTTGCCGACCGAGCCGGTGATGCCGACCACCGTCCCGGCGAAGCGGTCCCGCGCCGCTGCGCCGAGTTGCCGCAGCGCCACCTCGGTGTCGGCCACCGCGACCAGCGGCACCGCGAGCCTCCCCAGTTCCTCGAGGCGGTCCCGCCTCGCCAGGCAGCCTGCGGCGCCTGCCACCACCGCGGCGCCGGCGAAGTCGTGGCCGTCACGCTCGGCCACCAGCGGGACGAATAGCTCGCCCGCGCGAAGTGTCCGGGAATCCACGGAGACCCCGTCGATGCCCGCGTCGGCGCCGATCAACTCGCCTCCGACGATGCCGGCCACCTCCGATAGGGCGAATCTCACGGCCCGACACTCCTGACGACCCCCCGGGGCGCCGGAGGCGCTGTCACCGACGACGTAGCGGGCCTGGTGGGCGGTGCCGATAGTGCGCAGGGCGGGGATGCCGCCAAGGCTGGCCGGGTGGCTGGTCTGGTCCAAGGGGCTGTTGATCTGGCAGGCAGGACTTCACACCTCCCTGGTCGGTGGCGGCGCGGGTGCCTCGAGCGGGCCGGCACCACCGGTAGCGTTGCGCGCGTGACCGAGCGCATCCGGCTGGTCGTACTGTACGGCGGCCGGTCAGCCGAACACGAGGTCTCCCGGGTGTCGGGCAGCTACGTGGCCGAGTGCGCCCGCGCCGCGGGGCTGGATGTGGATCTGGTCGGCATCACCCGCGACGGACGCTGGGTGCGGCCGCCGGCCCAGATGCCGGATCAGGGCGGCGCGGGCGGCGCCCTGCCCACCCTCGGCGACGATCTCCCGACGGTGTCGGCGGACCGGGCCCTCGAACGGCGATCCGGGGAGTCGCTGGTCGTCTTCCCCGTCCTGCATGGGCCCTTCGGCGAGGACGGCACCGTGCAGGGTCTCTGCGAGATGGCCGGAGTGCCCTACGTGGGGCCCGGCGTGCTGTCCAGCGCTGTGTGCATGGACAAGCCCACCTCCAAGCGCCTTCTCGCAGCCGCGGGGTTGCCGGTGGCCCGCCACGTGACTCTGGTCGCCGGCTCTCTCGGCAAGTGGGATCCGTCCAACTTGCTCGCCGAACTCGGCAGTCCGGTGTTCGTGAAACCGGCGAATCTTGGATCCAGCGTCGGCGTCGCCAAGGTCCGCACCGCCGTCGAACTTGCTGGGGCCCTCGAGGTGGCCGCCGGCTACGACGATCGGTTACTTGTGGAGGAGTTCATGGCCGGCCGGGAGATCGAGGTGGCGGTGCTCGGGAACGAGCAGCTACGGGCCTCGCAGCCAGGGGAGATCGTGCCCGGCGGCGAGTTCTACGACTACGCCGACAAGTACCACAATGACACGGCCTCCCTGTTCGCCCCTGCAGACCTGCCGACCGAGGCCATCGCCGAGGTCCAGCAACTCGCCGTGGCGGCCGGTCAGGCCTGCTCCGTCGAGGGACTGGCGAGAGTCGACTTCTTCTACGACGAGGCCGCTGTCGAGCCGCGACGCCGATTCGTCGTGAGCGAGATCAACACCATTCCGGGGTTCACCCCCATCTCCATGTACCCCCGCCTCTGGGCCGTCTCCGGCCTCGACGGCCCCCAACTCATCGCCGAACTGGTCCGCCTCGCCCTCGACCGCCACCACCGCCGAGCCGCCCACACCCGCACAGAACGCTGAACCCAATTCATCAACGCCGCCGCGACCGGGCGACACCTCGGTCGGCAGACCGCGCAGCAGCGATTCGTCAATTCATCAAAACAATCCTCGACAATTCGTATAATTATCTACCGTGAAATCGCCTAATTCAGAAGCGTTGATGTAGGCTCCCGAACATGGCCGACCTGTATCCGAGAATCGTCGAGAAGCTGCTCGCCGAGGAATTGCTTCCCAACTTCCCGGCGGTCTTCCTGGTCGGACCGCGTGGCGCCGGGAAGTCAACCACCGCAGGCCGGCTCGGCAACACGGTGATCGACCTGTCGGCGCCAGGCCCCCGGCAGGCCGCGCGGGACGATCCGGATGGGGTGCTCGCCGCCACCTCGGGGACTGTCGTCATCGACGAGTGGCAGGAGGCACCGGAGATCCTGACAGCGGTCAAGCGGGCAGTCGACGCCGACCGGGCACACACGCCGGGGCGCTTCATCGTGACGGGATCGGCTCGCGCGGCTCTCGGAGGTCAGACCTGGCCTGGCACAGGCCGGCTGATCCGAGTCCGGATGTACGGCCTCACCCAGTCCGAACTGGCGCACGACGATGCCTACAACCCCGTCGATACCTGGTTCGCCGAGAGGGCACCCACCTTCGCAGCCTCGCAGGTGAGCCGCGCCGGCTACATCGACCGGATTGTGGCGGGCCGGTTCCCCGCGGCACTGCGGCACTCGGGTCGGAACCTGTCCCGCTGGTTCGATGCTTACGCCGAGCAACTCACCGAACGCGACGCCCCACAGATCGCCGGCTCCCACCCGAGAGCACGGCTGCTGCGCAACGTGCTGCGCTCGTGCGCGGCCCGCACCGGCCGGGAACTCAACAAGGAAGCGGTGTCACGAGACGCCGACGTGTCCCGCGCGACGGCCGACGGCCACGTGAGGCTGCTGGAGGATCTCTCGATCGTCGTACTTGTCCCTGCATGGCACAGCAACCGGATCCGCCGGCTCACGCGCTCGCCGCGGATCCATCTCACCGACGCCGGACTCGCCACCCACCTACTGAACGCCGACGCCGAGACCCTGACCCGCGACGGCATGCTGGCGGGTCAACTCTTCGAGACCTTCGTCGCCAACGAACTGCTCACCCACGTCGAGACCGCCTCCACTGCAACCGGCCTATTCCATTACCGCAACCGTGACGGGCGCGAGATTGATTTCCTGCTCGAACGCCGCGGTCGTGTCGTCGGCCTCGAGGTCAAGTCGGCCACAAGCGTCGGTCGGGACGACGCCCGGCACCTCCTGTGGCTGCGCGACCGCCTCGGCCGGGACTTCCACTACGGCGCCGTGCTGTACAGCGGGCAACTCCCCTACCGGATCGACGATCACGTCTGGGCACTCCCCATCAGCACCCTCTGGCAAGCTCCGATCGAAACACCTGTCCCATCGAGCGAACGGGGTCGGCTGCTCGACGATCTGCTCAGTCGCGACGAACACG
>JAPPKQ010000180.1:0-1562 GCA_028819945.1 bacterium
GCCGAGAGCCGAGAGCCGAGAGCCGAGAGCCGAGAGCCGAGAGCCGAGAGCCGAGAGCCGAGAGCCGAGAGCCGAGAGCCGAGAGCCGAGTTGCGCCCTGGCGGCTCTCTTCCGTCCCCTCCCCATTCTTGCCGCGCGGTTGACGCCATGGACCGCGCAGACAACGCCCAGCGGGAGCGCCATTCCCGCCTAGACTCCGGCCCCCACCCTGCGGCGGGGCCTGCCCGCTCGCCTCACTCTCCCCGCTTCCTTGCCCGCTTCTCCCGCGCGGCGGCCTGCCTGCTCGCCCTCGGGCTTGCCGTGACGCTCGGCGCCGGGGCGGCGCAGGCGCAGCGGGTGGAACTCACCGCCACCGGCGTCTTTGGTTGCGCCTCCGGCTGCCCCCATCTCCCGACGGGCTATGCCGTGGGGGGCCCGGGTGACGGCGAAATTACGGTGCACTGGACACCCGCGGCCACGGGTCCAGATGCGGTTAGTTGGAGCGTCACCTACAGAGAGTCGGCAACCGGTGAGGGTTTCCGCGGCATAGGCAGTATTTCCGCCGCTACGCGCAGCTTCACCATCACCGGTCTCGAAACGGGCGTTGAATACGACGTGAGGCTGCGCGGGGACGGCTCGGATGCTGGCAAATTGGGCAGCGAGGCTGGCGCCGACAACGTCCCCGCCGTCCCTGACCGCAGCGCGCCGAGCGTCGCCCGCGCAGCGGTCGACCGCACCGTGCTGTCGGTCACGTTCGACGAGGACCTGGACACGGGCTCGGCCCCGGCCGGCAGCGCATTCACCGTGACGGCGAGGCCGCCGGGTGGCCTCTCGAGGACCATCGAGGGCACCAGCGCGGCGGTGACGATCAACGGCGCCACGGTGACTGCGACCCTGGCCTCGGCGGTGGCCGCAGGCGAGACGGTGACGGTGCGCTACGCCAAGCCGGCCAGCAGCCCGCTGCAGGACGCCGACGGCAACGACGTGGAGAGCTTCTCCGGGCAGACAGTGGCCAACGACACCGACGGGACGCCGCCGAGGCTCGTGAGCGCGGCGGTGAACGGCGTCACGGCGGTACTCACCTTCGACGAGCCGCTGGACGAGAGCGTGACGTTCCTAACGAGCCAGTTCTATCGGTTCGTCAGCGGCGACCTCGGAGCCAAGCACTCGACGGGCGCCTCGGTCTCTGGCCGCACCGTGACCGTGACATTCGCCGCCGGCGATGCCGTCCGGCACGGGCAGCAGGTGTTTGTGTGGTACAACAAGTCGAGCAACGCCGCCCAGCAGATCAAGGACCGTTTCGGCAACGCGATTGATGGTACGCCGCTGGAGATCGGCTGGACGGTGACCAACAACACGCCGCCGGCGTTCTCCTCGGCGGCGGTCAACGGGGCGACGCTGACCATCACCTTCGACGGGGCGCTGGACGAGAGCTCGGTGCCGGCGGCGGGCGCGTTCGCGGTGAAGGCGACGCGGTCGGGGACGGAGCGGAGCGTGGCGCTGGCGGACACCAACCCGGTCGCCGTCGACGGCGCCGTGGTGACGCTCACGCTCGCGGAGGCGGTGCTGGCTGCGGCCATCGA
>JAPPKQ010000180.1:1662-10066 GCA_028819945.1 bacterium
CCGTGGTGACGCTCACGCTCGCGGAGGCGGTGCTGGCTGCGGCCATCGACACGGTGACGGTGGCCTACACCGAGCCGGCGACGGGCAAGCTCAAGGACGCGGACCACGCGGGGCTCCCGGTGACGGGGTTCGTGGGCGCGAAGACGGTGACCAACAACACGCCGGCGGATACGACGCTGCCCACGCTCCAGAGCGCATCGGTGAACGGGCGGACGGTGAAGCTCATCTTCAGCGAGGCGCTGGACGAGACCGTGACGATTGGCGGCGGTCCGGCCCTCCCGTTTTTCCAGCAGATCGTCGGCGGGAGCCTCACGAACGCCACGAACGCCTCGGTCTCCGGTCGCACCGTGACCCTGACGTTCCCCCTCAGTGGCCAGGTCCGGCACGGCCAGAGGGTGAACGTGTGGTACAGCGCGCCGCCTGCCGCCGCCCGCCAGTTCAGGGACCTGTCCGGCAACCGGCTTGCGACAACGAACGCCGGCGACTGGACGGTGACCAACAACACGCCGCCGGCGTTCTCCTCGGCGGCGGTGAACGGGGCGACGCTGGAGATCACCTTCGACGGGGAGCTGGCCACGGACGCGGGGTCGCTGCCTGCGGCGGGCGACTTCGCGGTGACGGTGGGCGGGAGCGCGGCGGACCTGGCGGAGGGCGACCCGGTGATCGCCGGCGCGACGGTGACGCTGACGCTGGCCTCGGCGGTGATTGCCACCGACGCGGTGACGGTGAGCTACACGCCGGGCGCGAACAAGCTCAAGGACCACGACGCTGCGATGAACCCGGTGCCGGCGTTCACCGGCCAGACCGCGACCAACAACACGGAGGCGGATACGACGGTGCCGGCGGTCGAGAGCATCGTGGTGAACGGGTCGACGCTGACCGTCACCTTCGACGAGGACCTGGACGAGAGCGTGACGGTTCCGGGGACCACGTTCAGGGCAAGGATCGGCGCCGGCCCCGTCCAAGATGCCACGAGTGTCTCGGTCTCCGGTCGCGCCGTGACCGTGACGTTGGCCACCGCCGCTCGGCACGGCCAGTCCGTGACCGTGTGGAACGCCACCGGCGGTCCTTCCAACACGCTGGTCAAGGACCGCTCCGGCAACGAGATGGAGATCTGGGGTTTCGACGGCCGGACGGCGACCAACAACACGCCGCCGGCGTTCTCCTCGGCGGCGGTGAACGGGGCGACGCTGGAGATCACCTTCGACGGGGCGCTGGACGAGAGCTCGGTGCCGGCGGCGGGCGACTTCGCGGTGACGGTGGACGGGAGCGCGGCGGCCCTGGCGGACACGAACCCGGTTGCCGTCAACGGAGCCGTGGTAACGCTGACCCTCGCCAAGGCGGTGCTGCGCGTCGACGCGGTGACGGTGAGCTACACGCCGGGCACGAACAAGCTCAAGGACTCGGACCACGCGGGGCTCCCGGTGACGGGGTTCGTGGACGCGAAGACGGCGACCAACAACACGCCGGCGGACGGGACGGCGCCGGGCGCGCCGACGATCGACCTGGTGCGGATCGTCTCGTGGCCGACCCACGACGCGGACGCCGACGGCACGCACGACACCTACATCCGCGGCGACCGGATCCTCGTCGACGTGGTGTTCGACGAGGAGGTCGCGGTCACCGGCGCAGGCGACGTGCGGCTGCGCCTGGACGTGGGCGCGAACGACGCCGACCAGCTCAACAGCAGGAAGACGCTCGCGCTGCAAGGCGTGTACATCGGCGGCCGGACGCTGCGCTTCGCCTACACGGTGGGGGTCGGGAGCGATTGCGGCACGGACAGTGCGAGCGGCGACTGCGACAGCGACGGCGTGTGGGTGCAGGTCGACCAGTCGAACAACCAGGTGGTGTGGGAGCCGCACGCCGACCAGAAGGTGGTGAGCGCGATCACGGGCGTCGCCGCGAACCTGACGACGAACCACCTGATCGAGGACCTGCCGGCCACGCTCAACCCGCGGCACAAGGTGGACGGCGCGAAGACGGGCGTCGCGGGGCCGACGGTGGAGAGCGCGACGGTGAACGGCCCCACGCTGACGGTGACCTTCGACAAGAACCTGGCCGCGCCGGCGGACCCGGTCGAGCTGAGGCGCTCTCTGACCGTGAGGGGCGCCGGCACCATCCACGGCGGCGACCCCAACGACGAGCAGAGCCCCAGGGGGGTCTCGGTGAGCGGCAAGAGGCTGACGCTGACGCTGGGCGCCGGCGCGCGCGCCGGCGAGACCGTCATGCTGAGCTACGGGGGCAATGAGCTGAAGGGCGCCGACGGCGAGCGGGCGCCGATGTTCAGGGACCTGGCGGTGACGAACGCCACGCCGGGGGCGGCGCGGCCGACGCCGCTGAGCGCGACGGTGTCGCATACGACGTTGCAGGTGGTCTTCGACGGGCCGCTGGACGGGGCGTCGGCACCGGCCGGGAGCGC
Source organism: bacterium (assembly GCA_028819945.1). GTDB lineage: Bacteria > Actinomycetota > Acidimicrobiia > Acidimicrobiales > CATQHL01 > VXNF01. The sequence continues at coordinate 4,082 of JAPPKQ010000180.1, forward strand.
CTTCCTGGTCGAGGCGCAGCGCCTGGACGACTCCCTGGACTACATCCGGGGCACGGGCACGGCGGCCGTCAGCGGGAACATGGTCACGGTGCGGCTGGCCAAGGCGCCGGAAGAGAACGAGTTGGTCAGCGTGTCCTACACCAGGCCGGACGCCAACCCGCTGCAGGGCGCCGTCCGGGACAGGCCCGCCGTGCTGTCGTTCCGCGGTTTCACGGTCGGGACGGTGGTGTTGGTCGACATCGAGCCGCCGACGTTCGAGGACGGCGAAGCCATCGAGATCGAGTCGGCCGGGATGGAATCCAGGGCGGTCCTGCGGTTCAACGAGGCGCTGGACGAGTCCTCGGTGCCCGCGGCCGGGGACTTCGAGGTGAGGCTGGATGACGACCCGGCGACGGTCACGGACGTCGCTGTCAGGGGCAACAGCGTGGTCCTGACGGTGAACGAGTTAGTTACCATGGACTTCCTGGTGTCGTACACGCCCGGGACGAACCCGATTCGGGACCGGGCGGGCAACAACGCGGCGGAGCTCAGCAACGAGGAGCTGACCGTCCTGCACGGGTCCGGCGCACCGGTATTCCAGTCGGCGACGGTGGACGGCGTCCGGGTGACGCTGACTTACAACAGGACCCTCGACCCGTCGAGCTTGCCGGCTCCGGGGGCCTTCTCGTTCCACCTTCCGGACCACCCGACCGACGGGCGGCGTCGCTACGGGCGCAACGTCACCGCCGTCGCGGTGGAGGGCAAGACGCTGGTGCTGAGCCTGGACCACCCGGTGCACCCCTGCGGAGGTGTGTACTTTGCCGGGGACGTGCCCAGAATCGTGCAGCAGCCGTTCACGGTGACCTACGAGAAGCCCGCCACGGACCCCGTCCGGCAGCTCGACGGGACGGACGCGGTCGCCTTCGCCGCCCGGGCGGTGACGAACGCGCGCGCGGGCCAGTGCAAGGCGCGCATCAACGGGGCGAGGGAGGGCAGCGTCATCCTGACCGCCGAGCGGCCGTTCGCGAAGGATTCGGAGCTGCGCAAGGAATGGTTCACGGTCACGGCGTCGGGCGGTCCGGTGACGGTGACGGGGGCGGCGTTCTCGGCGGAGAACCCGCGCGAGCTCGTGCTGACGCTCGACCGCGCGTTCGCGCCGGGCGAGACGGCGACGGTGAGCTACCGCCGCCCGGAGGGCGCGCGCGGGCTGTGGGACGTGGACGGCAACCAGCTTGCGGACGTGGTGGACATGCCGGTGGCGATGAAGCCGCGGGCGGCGCCTGCCGCCCCCGCGGCACCGACGCTGGCACAGGCGTCCGAGACCAGTGTGACGCTGACGTGGCCAGCGTCGGATGCCGTCGGCCAGGCCACGGTCACCGGCTACGGCGTGCGCTACCGGCAACACGGGGCGGCCGAGTGGGCGGGCCATGCCCACACCGGTACCGGCACGTCGGCGACCATTCCGGCGCTGGTGCCCGGCTACCGCTTCGAGGCGCAGGTGCGGGCCACCGGCCCGGGCGGCGACAGCCCCTGGTCGGACTCCGGCTGGGGCCACACCGGAGCGGCGCGCTTCGTCAGCGCCACGACGGAGGAGAAAGGGCGCGGGCTGTTCCTCACGTTCACCAAGGACATCCTGATCTCGGGCCTGCACACGGCCTACACGGTGCGGGTCGACGGCGAACGCCGGGCCACGCGGCAAGCCTTCTGGGAAGACAACACGGTGGGCCTGGTGCTGTTGGAGCCGGTGTGGTCGGGCCAGACGGTGACGGTGGCCTACGCCAGGCCGTCGGGCCGCACGCGGCTGCACGACGCCGACGAGCTGGCCATCGACAGCTTCGGCCCCGAGACGGTGAGCAACGTGTCCACCGCGGCGGCGCCGTTGCCGCCGCTGACCGCTTCGTTCGCGGGCCTGCCGGCGCGCCACGACGGCGCCAGCCGGTTCACCTTCGAGCTTGTCTTCAGCGAGGACTTCGGCGGGCGCCTGGACTACCGGGTGCTGCGCGACCAGGCCCTGCAGGCAGCGGGCGGCCGGGTGACCGACGCGCGGCGCCTGGCGCAGTACGCCAACCGCGCCTGGATCATCGAGGTGCGGCCGTGGTCCGCCGAGGACGTCACGGTGACCCTGGCAGTGACCACGGACTGCGCCGCGGACGGCGCCGTCTGCACGCCCGACGGCCGGCCGCTGTCGAACTCGCTGACGGCGACGGTGGCAGGACCGCCGCGCAACACCCCGGCCACCGGCGCGCCGACGATTACCGGCACGGCGCAGGCGGGTGAGACGCTGAGCGCCTCCACCGCCGGCATCGCCGACGGCGACGGCCTGACCGGCGCCAGGTTCGCCTGGCAGTGGATCGCCAACGACGGTGCCGGGGACACCGACATCGCCGGCGCCACGGCTGCGAGCTACACCCTCGCCGATGCCGACGTGGGCAAGCGCATCAAGGTGCGGGTGGCCTTCACCGACGACCGCGGGCACGCGGAGGCGCTGACCAGCGCCCCGACCGCGGCCGTCGTTCCCCGGCCGCTTCTGGCCTCGTTCGTGGGCGTCCCGGCGGAGCACGACGGCAAGAAGCTGTTCAGCTTCGAGCTGGTCTTCAGCGACAACTTCGGCGGACGGTTCGACTACAAGGCGCTGCGCGACCGGGCGCTGCAGGTGAGCGGCGGCCGGGTGGTCGACGCCAAGCGCCTGGCGCCGGGCCGCAACGACCGCTGGACGATCTCGGTGCGCCCGGCCTCTTACGAGGCCGTGACGGTGACGCTGCCGGCCGGTTCGGTGGTCACGGAATCCGGCCGCACGCTGGCGAACACGCTGACGGCGACGGTGACCGGTCCGGCCCTGCTGTCGGTGGCCGACGCGCGCGGCGAGGAGGGCGTAGACGCCGCCCTCACGTTCGCGGTCAGCCTGAGCCGCGCCGCGTCAGGCCCGGTGACGGTGGACTACGTGACCCTGGACGGCACCGCGGTGGCCGGCGAGGACTACACCCGCACGCGCGGCACCCTGACCTTTGCGCCGGGCGAGACGGAGAAGTCGGTAGCGGTGCCGATCCTCGACGACGCCATCGACGAGGGCGAGGAGACCTTCACCCTGAAGCTGCGCAACGCCCAGGGCGCCTGGCTCCTCGACGGCGAGGCGACCGGCACCATCGAGAACGACGACCCGATGCCCAAGGCGTGGACGGCGCGCTTCGGGCGCACCGTGGCGGTGCACGTGGTGGACGCCGTGGAGGCGCGCCTGGAAGGCGCCTCCGAGTCTTGGGTGCAGGTCGGCGGCCACCGCCTGGGCGGCCCGGCGGCTGACGTGCACGAAACGGTGCGGCGCCTGGCGCCGGAACGGGATTTGTGGGCCGAAGCCGAGGCCGCCGATCCGGCCGGGCAGACGCGGACCTTCAGGGACCTGCTGCTGGGCAGCGCCTTCCACCTGGCGTCGAACGGCGAAGACGCCGCAACCGGTCCGCGCCTCAGCGCCTGGGGCCGGGTGGCGACCAGCGGCTTCGACGGTGTTGAGGACAAGGTAAGCCTCGACGGCACCGTGACCACGGCCACCCTCGGCGTCGACGGGGTGTGGAAGCGCTGGCTCACGGGGTTGGTGCTGGCCTACAGCGAGGGCGACGGCTCGTTCACCCATACCGACATGCCGGGCGGCGACCTGACGAGCTCGCTGACCAGCCTGCATCCCTACGTCAGCTACACGCTCAACGACCGCGTGCGCCTGTGGGGGGTGGTGGGCTACGGCAGCGGCGCCCTGCGCCTCAGTCTGGCGGATCAGGCGCCCATGGATACCGACCTGACGATGCGGATGGGCGCCGTGGGTGTACGCGGCACCCTGCTGCAACCGTCGCAGCCGGGCGGCCTGCAGCTGGCCGTGCGCTCCGACGTGCTGTGGATGGGCATGGACAGCGCCGCGGCGCACAACCTGGCGGCGACGCAGGCCGACGCCAGCCGCCTGCGCCTGGTGCTGGAGGGCTCGCGGCCGGTGGCCCTGGCCGGCGGCGGCTCGTTCGTCCCGTCGCTGGAAGTGGGCCTGCGCCACGACGGCGGCGACGCCGAGACCGGCACCGGCGTCGAGGTCGGCGGGCGGCTGCGCTACGCCTCGGCCTGGGGTCTGAGCATCGAGGCGTCGGTGCGCACCCTGCTGGCGCACGAGGCGGCGGACTACACGGAATGGGGCGCCAGCGGCGCCCTGCGTTTCGATCCCGGCCGCCAGGGCAAGGGCTTCACTGCCTCCGTCGTGCCGACGTGGGGCGCGGCGGCCAGCGGCACGTCCAGGCTGTGGGACCAGCAGGGCGCCACCGGCCTGGTGCCGGCCGACGCCCTGGCGCCCACGGCGGCGGGCCGGCTGGATGCGGAGTTGGGATACGGCGTGGCCACCCTGCGGGGGCGCGGCCTGTTGACGCCGTATGCGCGGGTGGCGCTGACGGAAGGGGCCGACCAGGCCTGGCACCTGGGGACGCGGCTGCTGCTGGCCGAAAGCCTCAACTTCAGCCTGGAGGCCAGCCGCCGGGCGCGGGAGGGCGAGACGGCGGCGCACGAGCTGGCGCTTCGCGCCAACCTGGGGTTTTAAGCGGCGCAGGTGAACCGGCATGGCGCAGACGGTGAGAGCATCGGTGAAGGCGGTCCTGCAGAGGGCGCGGGATGGCGTTTCGTGCGCGGCGGTTGGCAACCCGTGTGACGCGGCCGGAGGCCGCGACCGCCTGCTTGTGGAGATGGAGGCCGCCTTCGTCGGCGGGGTGGAAATCACCACCCTGGTGACGCCGCAGGGCCTGCGTGTGGAGGTTCGTTTTGTGAACGAGGGGGAGCCTTCCCCGGAGGGGGAAGGCGACTGTTGAAACTTTTTCCGATTTGGTGTACATAGAAGTCAACCAAAAAACCCCGATCACATTCCACATGCAGGGAGTTTTCACGGGGTTTCCTTCCTGGCAAAAACAGCCGGCTCACATTCCACATGGTCCAAGTTTTAACCGGCTTTCTTGGGTACCCGGTCGTGCGCCTTGCGCGTCGCGGCCATCCGCCTCACAAAGGCATCACGGTTGCCACTGGCTGCCGTCAGAAACCATCTGCTCGTACTGCGGGCAACCCCCCCGGCTGCTTCACGCGGCCACCTGACCCCTTCTGTCCGCCTTGCGGGCAGTCCCGGCTGCGCCTAGCGGCCGTCTGACACCCTCACCCGCGTTCCGCGGGAACTCAAAGCCAAGCCCTTGCGGGCTTCAGGACCTTCGACCGCCTCGCGGCGGTTCTGCTCATTCGGCGGCGCCCGTGCGTCTTCACGACGGCCGGCGTGCGTCTGAAAGGAGACTTTCATGAATCGCGTGGACCTGTTTGGCAACCTGACCCGCGACGTCGAAATGCGGTACGCCCCTTCGGGCATGGCCGTGGCGAGCTTCGGCCTGGCGATCAATCGCCGCTACCGTCAAGACGACGAAGTGAAGGAAGAGACGACCTTTGTTGACCTGACGGCTTTTGGCCGTACCGCGGAAGTGGCCGGCGAGTATCTCGTCAAGGGCCGCCCGCTGCTGGTCGAAGGGCACCTGCGCTTGCGCTCTTGGGAAACTGAGGGCGGCGCCAAGCGCTCCAAGCTGGACGTGGTGGTCGACCGCCTGCACCTGCTGCCGCGCAACGGCAGCAACGGCGGCGGCAACGGCGCCAAGGAATTCGACGGGAGCATTCCGGAAGATGCCGAAATTCCGTTCTGAGAAACCGGAGAGCAGAGGGCCCGCCTGCGGCGCGCCCTCGAAAGCCTTCCAAAGCCCTGACACTTCTCCAAGTGCCGGGGCTTTTTCCGTTTGCCGGCCGTTACCGAAAGGATGCGGCGCGGGAAACACCTGAACTGTTGAACTGACGGCCTGGAAAGCCGGGTAGCGCCAGTCGGGAACCTCCGGGAATCCGTCTGACGCACAAAGCAATCAAAGGGGGCAAGCAGCCCTGTCCACTTGTCAGAGTGGGCCGGGGCTGTTGCCACGCGGTCCGCTCTGACTTCAGGGAGCGGACCATGAAGCAGAGCAGTCGAAA
>JAPPKQ010000269.1 GCA_028819945.1 bacterium
CTCGGAGATGTTTATACGAGACAGGGGGCGTCCATCTCCATCATGCAGTCGAGGACGGCCCGGGCCGCGGCGGTGGCGAGCGGCTGGCCGCCGAAGGTGGTGGCGTGGTCGCCGGGGCGGAAGGCTCCGGCCACGTCGGCCCGCGCCCAGCAGGCGCCGATGGGAACGCCGTTGCCGAGCGCCTTGGCCATCGTGACCACGTCGGGCTGCACGCCGCTGTACTGGTGGGCGAACCAGCGGCCGGTGCGCGCCAGGCCGGTCTGCACCTCGTCGAACATCAGCAGCAGGCCGCGCTCGTCGCACAGTGCCCGCATCTCCGGCAGGTAGTCCGCCGGCGGCACGTTCACGCCGCCCTCGCCCTGGATCGGCTCCACGAGGACCGCCGCGGTGGTCTCGTCGACGGCGCCGGCGACGGCGGCGGTGTCCGCGAACGGCACGTGACGGAACCCCTCGGGCAGCGGCTGGAACACCTCGTGCTTCTCGGGCTGGCCGGTGGCGTGCAGCGTGGCCAGCGTGCGGCCGTGGAACGAGCGGAGCGTGGTGATCACCGTGTGGCGGCCCCAGCCGGCCCAGCGGCGCGCCAGCTTGATGGCGGCCTCGTTGGCCTCGGCGCCGGAGTTGCAGAAGAACACCTGCCCTCCCCCGCCGAGCAGCCCGTCGAGGGTCTGGGCCACCGGGCCGTTGTGCTCGGTCGCGAACAGGTTGGAGACGTGCAGCAGGCGCTGAGCCTGGCCGGCGAGGGCCTCGGCCACGCGGGGATGGCTGTGACCCAGGCTGGTGACCGCCAGGCCCGACAGGAAGTCGAGGTACTCGCGCCCTTCGCGGTCCCAAAGGCGGGCGCCTTCGCCCCGCACGAACATCACCTGCGGCGGGCCGTAGCTGGGCATGAGGGGGCAGCGCTCGGTGCCCGCGGGCGCACCGACGGCGAGGGCGTGCGGGCTGGGTGCTGCTGTGGCTGGGGAGGACTGAGGAATCATCGTGGAACCTCGCGGTCTGTAGGTCCGGCGGCAGTGGCTGGAACCGTGGTCAGCGACGCAATCGCGACCGCCCCGCACTGGATTCCGGCCTCCGCCGGAATGACGAGGGGAGACGCCGCCACGACGAGGGGAGACACCGGAACGACGAGGGGAGACGCCGCCACGACATCGAGGGGAGACACCGGAACGACATCGAGGGGAGGCGCCGCCACGACGAGGGGAGAGGCCGGAACGACGGTGAGGGAGGCCGGAACGACGACGAGGGTCGCCGGCATGACGGTGAGAGAAGCCGAAAGAATCGGTCGGGTCTGAATCACGGGCCGGCGTCCTGGGGGTCGGGGCGGATCATGGTGCCGACGCCGGCGTCGGTGAAGAGCTCCAGCAGCAGCACGTGCGGCTGGGTGCCGTTCAGCAGGTGCGCCGAGCCGACGCCGTTGCGGACCGCCGCCAGGCAGGCCTCCGCTTTGGGGATCATGCCGCCCGCCACGCCGCCGGCGTCCAGGATCGCGGCCAGCTCCGCTGCCGTCAGCTCCGACAGCACGCTCGCCGGGTCGGCGACGTCGGCCAGCAGACCGGCGACGTCGGTGAGGACCACGAGCCGTTCGGCCGCCAGCGCGGCCGCCAGCGCGCCCGCCACGGTGTCGGAGTTGATGTTGTAGGGCTGGGCGGCCTCGCCGGCGCCGATGGTGGAGACCACCGGGATGTACCCCAGCTCCAGCAGGTGGTGGACGATGCCGGGGTCGACCGCATCCACCTCGCCGACGAACCCCAGTGCGGGGTCGCGCGGTGCGGCGGTGATCAGCCCGGCGTCCTCGCCCGAGACGCCCACCGCCAGCGGAGCGCGGGCGTTGATGGAGGCGACGATGTCGCGGTTCACCTTGCCGACCAGCACCATGCGCGCGATGTCGAGCGTCTCGGCGTCGGTGACACGGCGACCCGCCACGAAGGACGGCTCTTTGCCGAGGCGGCCCATGAGGTCGTCGATCTGCGGCCCGCCGCCGTGGACGATCACCGGGCGGATGCCCACCGAGTGCATCAGCAGCACGTCGCCGGCGACGGCGCGCGCCACGTCGGGGTCGCTGACCGGCACGCCGCCGAACTTGATCACCACGGTGCGCCCGGCGAAGCGCTGGATGTACGGCAGCGCCTGCGTGAGCACCTCGGCGGTGACCTGCGGGTCGGGCGGGGACGCGCCGGGGCGAGAATCGGTGTGCGGGTTCATCAGCTCGTCTTGGAGTTCTCGTCGATGTAGCCGTGGGTCAGGTCGACGGTGACGATCTCCGCCTGACCGTCGCCCAGGCCGAGGTCCACGTTGAGGTGGAGCCGGCGTTGGCGCATGTAGGCGCCGATCGCCTCGGGATCGGGCTGCTGGGGCCGGCCCTCGGCATAGACCACGTGGTCGCCGTAGGCGATGGTGATGCGCTCGGGGTCGAACGCCACGTCGGCCGCGCCGAACTCGCTGGCGATGCGCCCCCAGTAGGGGTCCTCGCCGAACCAGGAGCACTTCACGAGTTGGCAGTTGGCGCAGTCCCTGGCGGCCTTGGCGGCCTCGGCGTCGCTGGCGGCGCCGGTTACCCGCAGCAGCACGGTCTTGGTGGATCCCTCGGCGTCGTCGGCCATCTGCAGAGCCAGGTCGCCGCAGGCCTGGGTGACGGCCGCTGCGAGTGCTTGGCGCGGCACCGGGCCGGCGCGGCCGTTGGCGAGCAGCAGCACGGTGTCGTTGGTGGACTGGGCGCCGTCGACGGTGAGGCGGTTGAAGCTGCCGGCCACCGCGGCGCGCAGGACGTCCTGCAACTCGGCGGGTTCGGCGACGGCGTCGGTGGTGAGCACGGCCAGCATGGTGGCCATGTTCGGCTCGAGCATGGCTGCACCCTTGGCGATGCCGCCGACGGTGAAGCCGCCGCCGTCGACGGTGACCTCCTTGGGCACCGTGTCGGTGGTCATCATGGCCCGGGCGGCCTCGCTGCCCCCGGCGGCGTGCCGGGCCGCCACTACCCGGGGGATGCCCGCGGCGATGACGTCCATCGGCAGCTCGAAGCCGATCAGGCCCGTGGAGCACACCAGCACGTGGTCGCTGTCGCAGCCCAGCGACTCGGCGCTGAGTGCGCACATGCGCTCGGCGTCGGCGAGCCCCTGCTGCCCCGTCGCCGCGTTGGCGTTGCCGCTGTTGAGGATGACGGCGGCCGCCAGCCCTCCGGAACGCTCGAGATGGCTGCGGGTGACCACCACGGGCGCGGCGGTCATCTTGTTGGATGTGAACACGCCGGCGGCGGCGACCGGGATTGCGTCGGCGGTCGCCACGACCGACATGTCGGGGGCACCCGAAGGCTTGATGCCGGCGGTGAGACCCGCCGCCGTGAAACCGTCCACCGCGGTGACGCTCACGGGTACACCCCCACGGTGGCGAGGCCGGTGGTCTCGTCGAGGCCGCAGAGCAGATTGGCGCACTGCACCGCCTGTCCCGACGCCCCCTTGCCGAGGTTGTCGAGGGCGCAGATCGCCATCACCCAGCCGGTGCGGGGGTCGAAGCGGGCGGTGAGGTGGGCGCTGTTGGAGCCGAGCGTGGCCTTGGTGGACGGCGAATTGTCGCTGACGGTCACGAACGGCTCGCCGGCGTAGGCGTCGGCGTACAGCGCCAGGAGATCATCGGTGCCGGCGGCGCCGGTCGGGCGCGCGTAGCAGGTGGCCAGGATGCCGCGGTTCATCGGCGCCAGATGGGGCGTGAACAGCACCCCGGCGCCGCCGGCCTGCTCGATCTCCGGAGTGTGGCGGTGGTCCAGCAGCCCGTAGGCCACGAAATCCTCGTCCACGGCGCAGAAGCTTGTGTGGGGTCTCGCCGGGCGGCCCGCACCCGAGACGCCGCTGGCGGCGTCCACGATCACGCCGGAGGGCTCGATGGCGCCCGCCTGGACGAGCGGCGCCAGCGCCAGCGCGGCGGCCGTGGGATAGCAGCCGGGTGCAGCGATGGCGGCGGCACCGGCGAACGTGTCGCGGTACAGCTCCGGCAGGCCATACGCGAAGGAGGCAAGGTGGCCGGGAGCCGCGTGCGGCTCGCCGTACCACTGCTCGTAGACGGCGGTGTCATTCAGCCTGAAGTCGGCGGCCAGATCCACGATCCTGGCGCCGGTGCCCTCCTCGAGAACGTCGGGGATGATCCGCTGCGAGGCGCCATGCGGCAGGGCGAAGAAGACGACGTCGGCACCGGCGACGTCCTCCGGCTGGAACCCGCTGAACACCAACCCCGGATAGGCCGGGCCGAGATGCGGGTAGAGGTCCCCCACCGCCACGCCCGCCTGCGTGTCCCCGGTCGCCACCACGACGGCCATGGCCGGATGCGCGGCAAGGATGCGCAGCAGTTCGGCCCCGGTGTAACCCGACGCCCCGACGATCGCCACGGAGAGCATCAGGTGATCATACAGTGACTTGCATTAGTATGCAATACCGGCTCTCGAACCTGCGCGGGGAATCCGGCGGTCCGCTCAGTCGCGGAGGTTGGCTCCGGTGGTGGTGGCGGCTTCGATGCAGGCGGTGCGGATCTCGCCGACCTCGGCGTCGGTGAGGGTGCGGTCCGCGGCCTGCAGGCGCAGGCGCCAGGCAACGCTTCGTCGGCCCTCTCCGAGGCGCTCGGCGTCACGGAAGACGTCGAAGAGCTGCAGGGTGACCAGGGTGTCGCCGGCCGCGGTGCGCAGCGCCGACTCCACGTCGGCGGCGGGCGTGGCATCGTCGATGACGAACGCCAGGTCGATGTCGCTGGAGGGGAAGCGGCTGGGTGGGCTGTAGCGGGGATCGTCGAGGTGCGACTCCAGCAGCCGGCCCAGGTCGCATTCCAGCCAGGCCACGCGCTCGGCGATGTCGAAGGCCTCGGTCACCGCCGGGTCGATCTCGCCCAGGACCCCGACCGTCTCGCCGCCGGCGATGAGCACCGCGGAGCGGGTGGGGTGCATGCCCGCGGTGGCCTCGTTGCGGACCTCGGTGGGCACGACGGCCATGGCGCGGCGCAGGCGCTCCCACAGCGCCGCCGCCGCGGGGGCTTGGTGGCCGGACAGCGCCACGGCCAGGTGGTCGCTCTCGGCGGGCAACTCGCCGTCGGCCGGCGCGTGGACGTAGCCGATCTCGAACAGCGCCGCGCCGGGCTGGCGTCGGGCGGCGTTGTAGGCGACGGCCTTCAGGAGGCCCGGCCGCAGCGAGGTGCGCATCACCGACTCCTCGGCCACCAGCGGGTTGGTCACCGTGATGCCGTCGGCGGGCAGGCCGCAGCGCTCCAAGTCGCCGGGGGCCAGGAAGGGCAGCGGCATGGCCTCCATCAACCCGAAGCCCGCCAGAACCTCGTGCGCCCCGCGCCGGGCGCGCTGGCGGGCCGTCAGGCCGCCGGGGTGCGGCGACTTGGGCGCCGTCCGGGCGATGCGGCTGTAGCTCCAGAGCCGGCCGACCTCCTCGATCACGTCGATCTCGGTGGAGGTGTCGGGGCGCCAGGACGGCACCGTCACGTCCCAGGTCTCGCCCGAGTAGCTGCGCAGGTCAGGGGACGGCTCAGCGGCGGCGGGGCTGACGCCAAAGCCGATGGGCTCGAGGCAGGCGCGCATCTCGGCGGGTGTGAGGCCGGTTCCCAGAATGGCGTTGACCCGACCGGTGCGCACCCGCACCGTCGGGCTCGGCGGCAGGTGGCCCTGCGCCTGCACCAGTTCGGGCGCCAGCGCCACTCCCCCGGGTGCGGCCAGCTCGGCGAAGCGTTCCAGTGCCCAGGGGGCGATCTCGGGATCCACGCCGGCCTCGAAGCGGGCGGAGGCCTCGCTGCGCAGGCCCAGGCGGCGCGACGTGCGGGCGATGTCGGGCGGGTTCCACCAGGCCGCCTCCAGCAGCACCGCTCCGGTCCCGGCGGAGATCTCCGTGGAGGCGCCGCCCATGACACCGGCGATGCCGATGGCGCGGTCGGAGGAGTCGACGATCACCCCGTCGCCGGCGTGGAGGGTGCGCACGGCACCGTCGAGCGTCTCGACCTGTTCACCCTCGACGGCCCGTCGGACACCCAGTGCCCCGCCGGGCACCAGATCGGCGTCGAAGGCGTGCGAGGGCTGGCCGGTCTCCAGCATCACGTAGTTGGAGAGGTCCACGACGAAGTTGATGGGACGCATGCCGAGGGCCAGCAGGCGCCGGGCCAGCAGCGGCGGCGTCCGGGCCCCGGAGGTGTTGCGCAGCACCCGCACGCTGAAGCGCCCGCACAGGTCGGGAGCCATGATCTCCACCGAGGTCGACTCACCTGCGGGAGCCCCGGAGGTCTCGACCTGCGGCTCGGGCAGCTCGAACGGCATGCCCCGGCGGGCTGCCAGGTCGCGGGCAACACCGACCACCGACAAGGCGTCGGGGCGGTTGGGATTCACTTCCAGATCGAACAGCACGTCGCCGGCCACACCCAGGGCCGCGGTGAGGTCGTCGCCGAGTTCGAGGCCTGCCGGCAGGACCATGATGCCCTCGGCATCGGCGCCCATCTCCAGTTCCGCCGCCGAGCACAGCATGCCCTCGGAGACCTCGCCGCGCATGCGCCGGCGGCCGATCTCCAGGCCGCTCGGCATGGTGGTGCCGACCGTGGCGAGGGGCACCAGGTCGCCGACGGCCATGTTGAAGGCGCCGCAGCAGACCTGCCGCAACTGGCCGTCGCCGGCGTCAACATCCACGAGCTGGATGCGGTCGGCGTCGGGATGCGGTCGCAGCCCGGCCACTCGGGCCACGACGATGCCGGCGGGCGCGGCGGCGAAGGTGACCATCTCCTCGACCGCCAGGCCCAGGTCGGAGAGGTCGTCGGCGATTCCCTGCGGCGAACCCTCGACGGGCGTGAACTCCCGCAGCCAGGACAGCAGCACTTTCATCAGAACTGCTCCAGGAAGCGCACGTCGTTGGTCCAGAGGTCCCGCAGGTCGCCGATGCCGTAGCGGAGCATGGCCAGGCGGTCGATGCCGAAACCGAAGGCGAATCCGCTCCAGCGCTCGGGGTCCACGCCGCACACTTCGAGCACCGAGGGATGCACCACGCCGCAACCGCCCAACTCGAGCCAGGTGCCGTCGGGGCGCTGGACGTCGAACTCGGCGGAGGGCTCGGTGAACGGGAAGTACGAGGGGCGCAGCCGGGACGTGAAGCCCGGACCGAAGTAGGCCGTCGTGAAGGTCTCGATGGCGCCGGCCAGGTCGCCGAGGGTGATGCCGTCGTCCACCACGAGCCCCTCGATCTGGTGGAAGACCGGCATGTGGGTGGCGTCCGCGGTGTCCTGGCGGTAGCAGCGTCCCGGCGCCACCACGTAGAGGGGCGGGGACTGGTTCTCCATGACCCGCACCTGCACCGGAGAGGTGTGGGTGCGCAGCAGGGTGCTGCCGGGCGGGCCATGGTCGACGTACAGCGTGTCGTACATGTCGCGGGCTGGATGGCCCGGCGGGAAGTTGAGCGCCCCGAAGTTGTGCCACTCGGTCTCGATCTCGGGACCCTCGGCCACGGTGTAGCCCATGGCGCAGAACACGTCCTCGAGGCGCTGCTGCGTCTGGGTGATGACATGCAGCCGGCCCAGAGGCGGGGCCTCGTGCAATTCGGTGAGATCCAGGCGTTCGGCCTCGAGCAGATCTCGACGCATGATCTCGGCCAACTCGACACTGCGAGCATCCGCAGCAGCCTTGATCTGCGCAACTGCCTCGCTCAGGGCGCGTCCCACCAGCGGCTTATCGCGCTCCAGTTTGCCGATGAGGCTCCGTATCACGCCCAGAGCATTGCCGCCGGCCATCGTCGCTCTGCCACGCGCCGCCGTGAGGTCCGCCAAGTCGGCAGCCTGCTCGATCTCACGAATGATGTCAGCGGCATGACTCCGTGCCGCTTCCGCGAGTCGCTGCGGCCCGTCGGATTGCGTGGCCAGAATGGCCAGCTGTGCACCGTCAGGAGTCATCGGGTCGAAAGGAGGTCGGGACACCGCGAGCGGTGCAGCTCAACACTGGATCCCGGCCTCCGCCGGGATGACGAATCGACAAGGACCGCGTGGGTCATCGGTCGGCGGCTGTGTCGGTGCCGTGTGATGCCCCGTCGCGGCGGCGGCGCTGCACCTCGAAGCAGAGCACGGCGGCGGCGGCTCCGACGTTGAGCGACTCGGCCTGGCCGCCGAGGGGGACGTGCACCCACTCGTCGATGTGTCCCGCGAGCGACGCGGGCAGACCGTGGGACTCGTTGCCGACCACCAGCGCCAGCGGCAGGGTCAGGTCGGCCTGGTCATACGGCAGCCCCCGACCGGCGGCGGCGCCCACGGTGCGCAGACCTCGCGCCCGGAGGTCCTCCAGGGTGGCGACCGGATCCTCCGACAGAGCCGCTGGCAGCCGGAATATCGACCCTGCCGAGGCGCGCACCGCCTTCGGCCCGTAGGGGTCCGCGGCGTCGCCGGCGAAGATCACGCCGCCCGCACCGGCCGCCTCGGCGCAGCGCAGCAGCGTGCCGGCGTTGCCCGGATCGGCGACCGAGACCGCCACCAGCACGAACGAGGCACCGTCGGGGGGGGTTCCCGTTGCGGCCACCGCAGGCCGCTCGACGACTGCCAGCACGGGCTGCGGGGTGACCGAGGCCCCGACCTTGTCGAGCGTGCCCGCCTCGAGCTCGACGAGCGTGGCGCCGGCCTCGGCCAACCGGTGTGCCAAGCCCCGTGCGTCCTCGCCGGCTCGGGACGTCTCGACGTAGATCTCGCGGATCCGCAGTCCCGCAGCCGCCGCCTCGGCGCTGAGGGTCGCCCCCTCCACGACGAAGACCCCGTCGGCTCGGCGGGCGGCCGCTGAACGCGCCAGGCGGCGCAGCTCGGCCAGGCGCGGTCGCACGGAGGTCACAGACACCACGTCGTCGCCCGCCGGCGCAGCGGGGCCGGGTCAGGACCCGCTGGGCAGATCGCTGGTCCGGGCCCCCTCAGCCAGCCGCACGAGCGCGGCGAAGGAATCGGGATCACGGACCGCCATGTCGGCGAGCGCCTTGCGATCCACCTCCACGCCGGCGGTGCGGAGCCCTGCCATGAACGTGCTGTAGGTGGAGCCGTGCTGCCGGCACCCGGCGTTGATCCGCTGGATCCACAGCCGCCGCATCTCGCCCTTGCGCGCCCGCCGGTCACGGAAGGCGTACTGGCCGGAGTGCAGCAGCTGCTCATTGGCGCCGCGCCAGGTGCGGCTCTTGTTGCCGTAGTAACCCTTGGCGCGCGCCAGCGTGGTCTTGCGCCTCTTGCGGGCCTGAACGGATCGTCTGGCTCTGGACATCTGCTCTGACCTCCCGGAATATCCTCAGATGCCGAGTTGGCGGCGCACTGACGGCCTGTCGGCGCCGCTCACGGCCCCGTCGCGTCGCAGCTGGCGCTTGCGCTTCGGAGCCTTCTTCTCGAGGATGTGGTTCTTGTAGGCGTGACGCCGCACGATCTTGCCGGAGCCGGTCACCTTGAAGCGCTTGGCAGCGCCGCGGCGGGTCTTCATCTTGGGCATTGTCGTTCCTCTCCGGGTGCTGATCCTGTCGGGTGTCGATCCTGTCAGGTGTTGGCCCGCTCCGAGTTCGGTGACCGGTGATCGGTGATCGGCCGGCGACTCTCTCAAGGCTCGGGCAAAGGGAGCCGGATCACAACCCGCGCCGGCGATCGGGGCAGGGCTCGGCCCTGCCGGCGCCCGCAGGCGCCGCTTCTCTACTTGCGGGAGCGCTTGTCGGGTGCCAGGACCATCACCATGTTGCGCCCGTCCTGGCGGGGCGGGGCCTCGATTCGGGCCAGGTCGCCGGTGACTTCGGAGACCTCGTCGAGGATGCGCTGACCCAGTTCGGGATGGAGCGTCTCACGACCGCGGAACATCACGGTGATCTTCACCCGGTTGCCCGCGGTCAGGAAGTCCCGCACCTTGCGGGTCTTCGTCTCGAAGTCGCCGCGCCCGATCTTGGGCCGGTACTTCATCTCCTTGACGACAACCTGCGTGG
>JAPPKQ010000148.1:0-4293 GCA_028819945.1 bacterium
GCCACGAGCACCCTCCGGCCGTAGGAGGCCGCCTTGTCGTGGATGTCCTTGGCGACGGTCCGGTAGTTCTCGATCTGGGGCTGGATCTGGAAGATCCATTCGGCGTGCCGGCAGGCGAAGTCGATGCCGACCGGGGACTGCCCGGCCTGCATCAGCAGCGGGCGCGGCTTGCGTGTGGGCTTGGGGTTCACGTAGGCGCCGTAGCACTGGTAGTACTCGCCCTCGAAGATGATGGGCACGTCGGAGGCCCACAGCGCCTTGACGAGGGTGAAGAACTCGTCGGCGCGCCGGTAGGACTCGTCGTGCTCGGGCGGCTCGATGTGGCCGAACGCCGCGTATTCCTTGGCCGAGTAGCCGGTCACCATGTTGAGTCCCCAGCGCCCGTCGGAGATGTGGTCGACGGTGACCCCGAACTTGGCGAAGTGGAACGGGTGGAACTCGTAGTTGCTGTGTGCCGTGGAGAACTGGAGCATGCGACTCGTGATGGAGGAGGCGGCTGCCGCTGCGGTGAGTGATTCCAGGCAGGTCTCGTTCCAGTCGGTGTCGCCCCCCTGGCCGATCCAGCGGGCGAACGGAACCTGGTAGTCGAAGCCGATCCGCTCGGCCTCGGTGATCAGTTTCGACGCCAGCGGCCACTTCCAGTAATTCTGGTAGCGGTCGGGGTCGGCCAGCACGGCCTTGGAGCCGGTCGAGCCCCCCTGGATGTTCCACGCGAACAGTCCGAGCTGGAGGGGCTGGCCCAGATGGGGATCGGGCTGCCCATTCGGTTCGTACGGACCGGTGAGTTGTTCGATCTTCACCGGCCTGGTGCCGTAACGAGTCGTGACCACGATGTCCCCCTCTTAGTTCTGCGAGTTCTGCGAGTTCTGCGTTTCGTCCGGTGGAATTGTCCGGTAGATCGGGCCTCGGTCGATCACCTCGTCGAGGAGTCCCTCTTCGATGTAGGCCGGAAGCTCCCCGATGTCGATGCGGAGCGCCTCCTGACCCGCGTAGTGAAGCAGCTTCCGGACCTCGGCGCTGATGTAGTAGCCGCCGAGCACCAGGACCATGAGTGCGCCGAAGCCGTCGGGATCCTCGCTGACGAGCTGCTCGAGCGCCTCGGGGCTGGGAGGGTCGGTGCAGGCGGTCACGGCGCGCCGGCAATCGGGGGCGAGGTCGGGACGGGCCCGCAGCGCCTTGTCGAGCAGGTCCCAGGCGATCCCGACCGAGCTGGCCGCCGGCATTCCCTGGTAGGCGGGCACCAGCACGTCGGCGATGCGCGCCAGCCGCGCGCGGAACGCCTCGTCGAACTCCTCGGGGTGCGGCGGGTCCGTCATGGCACTCGCTGCGGTTGCTGCTGGTCCGTCACGACACCCGCCGCGGTTGCCGTCGGCGTGTGGATTCGGGCCTTCGCCGGAATGACAGGCCCCTGGATTCCGGCACGTCCGTCATGGCACTCGCTGCTCCCGGCGCGTCTCGATCAGGCGCTCTGTGGCCCGCAGCGCCAGTGCGGAGATCGTGGCGGTGGGGTTGACCCCTCCGGAGGTGACGAAGACGCTCCCGTCGATGACGTACAGGTTCTCGACGTCGTGGCTCCGGCACCAGCGGTCCACGACGGAGGTGTCCGGGTCGTCGCCCATCCGGGCGGTCCCGAGGAGGTGCCAGCCGGTGCCGCGCACCTGGGGGGTCGCGACCGTCTCGTAGGCGCCCGCCTCGGCGAGCGACTCGGCTGCTCGAGCCGCCTGGAACTTCAGCAGCCGCCGGGAGTTCTCCGAGACCCGGTACTGGATCCGGGGTGCCGGGATGCCGTCGGGGTCCACCAGCTCGCCGTCGAGGGTCACCCTGTTGTCGTCGTCGGGCAGGTCTTCGCCGATGATGCCCCACATGATCGAGTGCCCAAGGTTGGTGCGGACCCGCTCGTGCAGCGCGGTGCCCCAGACCGGGTCGCCGCCGAAACCCAGTGCGGCGCCCAGCGGCCCTCCGGTGGGTTGCAGGCCCCACTTGGCGCCCCGCACGAAATTCCGCCCGGGATCGGTCTCGTAGAACTCCATGCACTGCAGGCTCTGGCCCCAGTGTCCCTGCCAGCTGGGCCAGTGACGGTCGAACAGCCCGATCACGGTGCCGAACGGATGCATCATGAGCCGCTTGCCGACGAGGCCGGAGCGGTTGGCCAGCCCGTCGGGGAAGCCGGCGCTCGCCGAGAGCAGCAGCAGGCGGGGTGTCCCGATGCCGTTGGCCGCCACCAGCACGACCGATGCCGGCTGGTGCCGCGCGTGGCCGTCGCGGTCCACGTAGATCGCTCCGGTGGCGAGGCCGCGGGCATCGAGCGTGATCTGGCGCACCCGGGCACCGGTGACTAGGCGGGCCCCCAGGCGCTCGGCGTCCGGCCAGTGGGTCTGGTCGGTGGAGCCCTTGGCGCCCTCCCCGCAGCCCCAGGCGCAGGTGCCGCGCTGGACGCAGGGCCGCCGCCCCCGGTAGCGCCGGGAGGCGATGGCGTTGGTGCCGGGCCACCAGTGCCAGCCGAGACGGTTGTGCGCCCGGGCGATGTCGGTCGCCACCTCGGGTAAGGGCAGCGGGGGGAGGGGAGGCTCGGCGCCCGGTGGGTAGGCGGGGTCGCCGCCGATCCCCGAGACGCCGAAGTCCACGTCGGAGCGCTCGTAGAAGGGTTGGAGCTCCTCGTAGGTCAGGGGCCAGTCGTCGGCGACGCCGTCCAGCGTCCGGACCCTGAAGTCCGACGGCGCCAGCCGGGGCCACTGGGCGGCGAACTGCACGGTGCTGCCCCCCACACCGTTGAACATGAGCGGGTCGATGTCGGACTCGCTGACGTCGACGGGATAGTCGGCCCGCGCCCGGCGGACGTTGGGGTCCCAGGTCCACTGCTTCAGCCCGGTCAGTTCCCAGTCGTCGTAGGCGCCGCGATACGCGCCCGGGTCCGTCCGCTCGCCCTGCTCGAGGCACACCACGTCGAATCCCGCCTCGGCGAGGCGCCTGGAGGCGACGGCCCCCGACGCGCCGGCGCCGATGATGAGGACGTCGGCCGGGCTCACGTGACCGCCGGGATGATGTGGGATCCGAACACGTCGATCAGGTCCGGCGGGATCAGAATCTCTGCCGCGCTCACGTGACCGCCGGGATGATGTCGGATCCGAAGGTGTCGATCAGATCCAGGGGCAACTCGTAGGACGGGAAGCCGCGGATGTAGAAGTTCCGGACTCCGGCGTCACGCGCCTGGCGGATCTTCTCGGTGCACTCGGCGGCTGTGCCCACGACGCAGAAGGTGTCGGCGTAGCGGCGGCCGTCCTCGTCGCTGACCCAGCGCCCGGCTACCTCGGCGGCGTGCATCCAGTCCTCGGCGTGGGTCATGTCGGGGTACACGTCGGGCACGACCGCGGGAACGTCGATCTCGATCCCGGCGAGTTGGAGGGCGCCGGTCGCACCGACCTGAGCCAGGCCCACGCAGACCGGTTTGGCGACCCGGGCCGCCTCGGTCGGGTCGTCGGTGATGTGGCAGAAGGTGCCGACGCAGACGTCCAGATCCTCGAGCGACCGGCCCGCCCGGGCCGCGCCCGTCCTGATGTGGCCGAGCGCCCGCTCCAGCAGCGGCGGGGCCAGCCCGGCCAGCACGATGACACCGTCGGCGATCTCGCCGGCCAACTGCAGGGCCTTCGGGCCGGTGGCGGCCATGTAGACCGGCACCGGCGTCGGCGTCTTGCCGTGAAGGTGGATCTCCCGCCCGCCGTAGTCGGCCGGATGGCCGTCAAGCAGGCGGCGCACGGCCTCGATGTTGCGGCGCATCCCGGCCAGCCGGGTCGGCTTCATGCCCAGCAGCTTGATGGCGCTGTCCCCGCTGCCCACCCCGAGGATCGTGCGCCCGGGTGCGATCTCGGCGACGGTGCGGGCGGCGGCCGCGGTCACGCTGGGGTGGCGGGTCTCGAAGGTCGTGACGCACGAGCCGACCCGGATGCTGCGGGTCTCCAGGGCGGCCACCGCAAGCGTCGCCCAGACGTCGCGCCAGAGGAACTGCGAGTCCGGGTACCAGGCGATCTCGAACCCGGCCTCCTCGGCCGCCCGGGCCGCGGCGCCCGCCGTGCAGGCATCGGCGCACGGGGGAATGCGAAGCCCGAAGACGGGTGGTCCGGGGCTCACGGGGGCAGATCGCTCACTTGAAGAGGTAGAGGGGGCGGCCCTCCTCCCGCGGGGGCAGCACCTTTCGCCCCGAGACGGCGATGGCCAGGATCGTCACGATGTAGGGCAGAGCCAGCAGCAACTCGCCGGCCACCGGCGAAGGGACTTCCATGGTCACTTTGTCGGTCA
>JAPPKQ010000148.1:4303-9922 GCA_028819945.1 bacterium
ATGTCCCGTGCCTGGAGTTGGAAGCCCAGCGCGTAGGAGGCGCCGAAGATGACCGCCGCCACCGCCCCGCCCGCGGGGTTCCAGCGCCCCAGGATGACGATGGCAATGGCGATGTAGCCCCGCCCCCGCACGACATCGTGCAGGAAGAGCCGGATATCGGCCAGGATCATGTAGGCGCCAGCGAGGCCACCCAGGATGCCGCTGACCGTCATCGCCGCCAGCCGGACCCGCAGCACGTTCACCCCGGTGGCCTGGGCGCCCTCGGCGTACTCCCCGCAGGCGCGCAGGCGCACACCGATCCCGGTCCTGAACATCATGTACCAGACCAGCGGCACGAACAGGTAGGTCATGTAGGCCATCCAGTGCTGGTCGGCGAGCACGCCGATGCCTGGGATGGCCGCAAGGCCCGGTATCCGCTGGGTGATCGAGCCGCGCGGCACCGACATGGCCTCCAGCCCGCCGCGCCGGATCAGCACGTCGAACAGGTAGCTGGTTGCGCCGAGCGCCAGGATGTTGAAGGCGATCCCGACGACGACCTGATCACCCCGCAGCCCCACGGTGATCCAGCCCAGGAGCAGCCCGAAGGCGGCCCCGAAGAGCAGGGCGAACCAGAACCCTGCCTGTTCTGTCCCGAAGGCTGCCGCAGCCCAGGCCGCCACCCAGGCCCCCACCAGCATCAACCCCTCGAGGCCGATGTTCAGTACCCCCGAGCGCTGAGCGATCACACCGCCGAGCGCGGCCAGCAGCAGCGGCACGCCGGCCACGACCGTGGCATTCAGGACGTCACTCACGCGCGATTCCTCGCCCGATCTCATGCCGGTCTCGGTGGACCGCAACTCCCCCCATGGGAACGATTATGACAGACGGCCTCCACCGCTGTTGCTGGCGGTGCCGATCCGGCAGGATCGTGGACAGTCCGGGGTGTGGCGGGCGGTTCCACAGCGGTGGCTCCCGGCAATCGACGATTCCGGAGGCGGTTCGAGATGGCCGTTCATTCTTTCCAGTGTCGCCGCCCGGTGTATAGTCCCGCGCCGGGGGAGCGTGGCATGAGCGGTCAGAACGGCCAGCACGTTGTGCAGCATGTTGATCTGGGCGGCGGGCGCATCCACCTGATGCGTGCCGGCGCGGGGGAGGCGTTGCTCTTCCTCCACCCGGCCGCAGGCGCCGGATTCTGGCTGCCCTTCCACGATCTGCTCGCCGAGCGCTTCGACGTCATCTCCCCCGATCATCCCGGCTTCGGGGAATCCGACCGGCTGGATTGGATCGACGGCATGGAGGACCTCGTCTACTTCTACCTCGACCTGCTGGATGCGCTCGACCTGGAGGCGGTGCACGTCGTCGGGGCCTCCCTCGGCGGATGGCTGGCGGCGGAGTTGGCTGTGCACCAGCCGTCGAAGGTACGCAGCCTGGTGATGGTCGACCCCATCGGCCTCGACCTGCCCGAGCACCCCGTCGAGGACATGTTCGCCATGAACCCCGACGAACTCCGGGCGGCTCTGTTCGTCGACCAGGAACTGGCGCTGCAGTTCATCTCCCCCGAACCCACCCTCGACATGCTCATGCGCGCCTTCAAGGAGAAGACGAGCTTCGCCCGCCTGGCCTGGAACCCGTTCTGCTGCAATCCGAAGCTCCACCTCCGGCTGCACCGCGTCACCGCGCCGACGCTGATCCTGTGGGGGAGCGATGATCGCCTCGTGCCGCTGGCGCACGGGGAGCGCTACCGGGAACTCATCGCCGACGCGCGCCTCGAGATCGTCGACGACTGCGGCCACGCGCCGCTGCTGGAGCAGCCCGAGCGCACCGTCGAGGTCATCGGGCGGTTCCACGCCGAGCTTGCCGGGAAGGGGGGCTGCTGATGCAGTTCTTCATGTTCCACCTGATGCCCTACCCCTACCTGCCCGACGACTTCGACGAGCGCGAGTCGGCCTGGGTGACACTGTCCAACAGCAACTACGACCCCACCATCGGCACGGGGCTCTACAACCGCTACCTGGACGAGCTCGAGTACGCCGAGCAGCTCGGCTTCGACGGCATCTGCGTCAACGAGCACCATCAGAACGCCTACGGCACGATGCCCTCGCCGAACCTCATGGCCGCCACCCTGGTGCGCCGCACCGAGAAGCTGCAGATCGCGATCGTCGGCAACGGCCTGCCGTTGCGCGACCACCCGCTGCGCGTCGCCGAGGAGGTGGCGATGCTGGACGTCATCTCGGGGGGACGGATCATCTCGGGGTTCGTGCGCGGCATCGGCGACGAGTACTTCTCCATGAGCATCGACCCGTCGACGTCCCGGGAGCGCTTCAGCGAGGCGCACGACCTCATCATCAAGGCCTGGACGACCGAGGGCCCGTTCCGCTGGATCGGCAAGCACTACCGGCTCAACTACGTCAACGTCTGGCCGCGCCCGCTGCAGCAGCCGCACCCGCCCATCTGGATTCCCGCCTTCGGCAGCACCGAGACCATGTCCTGGGCCGCCGAGAACCACTACACGTACCTGTCGGTCTTCGCCCCGTCGAAGCTGCTGAAGCGCTGGTTCGACGGGTACCGCGCCGGCGCCAACGCCGCCGGCTACGAGGCGCCCCGGGACAAGATCGGCATCCTGTTGCCGATCTACGTCGCCGAGACCGACCGCCAAGCGCATGCCGAGGGGCGCCAGTACGTCACCTGGCTCTACCACAAGGGCCTGAAGCACAAGTTCGAGCATCTCTTCCCGCCCGGCTACATGACCGATCACTCCTGGGGGAGATTCCTGCAGTCGGGCCTCGGCGCCTACTCCGACGTGAGCTACGAGGATCTGGTGGCCCAGGGCTACGCCGTCGTGGGCAGCCCGGCGACGGTGCGCGAGCGGCTGGCGGAACTCGCCGAGGAGCTCGGCTTCGGCCTCGTGAACGCCCTGCTGCACATCGGGGACATGCCCCACGACCACACGATCCGCAACATGGAGCTGTTCGCCCGCGAGGTGATGCCGCACTTCCGGGCCCAGAGCGCCGCCGCCTGAGGGTCGCACCCTGGGATCGCCGGAGCCCGACGGGCGCCACTACCGACAACCACCAACCAACCAGACCGGTAACGACGAACCGGTGACAACCAAAGGGGGGACCCGATGATCACTCGACGTACACCAGCCGGGAGGCTGCTCACGCTTCTCCTGGCGCTGCTCGCAACGCTGGCCCTGGTGGCCGTCTCCTGCGGGGAGGAAGAGGAGGCGGCACCCCCGCCGCCGGCCGAGCCCGCACCGGAGCCGCCGCCGCCGGAGCCGGCGCCCGAGCCGCCGCCGCCCGAGCCCGCCGCGCCGGCAGGTCCCGAGGTCTCCAAGGCCTCGCCGAGGATCGCGCAGTTGCACCCCGACGCCGTGAACGCGGCCGGCTGGTACCGCGACGGCTTCGCGGCCTTCGAGAAGATGGCGGCCATCCTGGACACTGAGCCGGACGTGCTCGAGCACATCTCCTACGACCAGGCGCCCCAGACGCTGCGCCAGCTGGCCGAGGAGGGCTACGACATCATCGTGCCGCACTCCAGCGGGTACGAGGCCGCGGTCCTGGAGGTGGCTCCGGAATACCCGGACACCTGGTTCATCATCTACTCCGACCTGTCGACCACCAACGACCTGCCGAACGTGGCGGGTTGGGCGGTCCACTGGAACCAGGTGGGCTACATGGCCGCCGCCATCGGCTGCGCCGCCTCCGACGCCAAGAGCATCGGCATGATCGTGAGTGCCCCGATCCCGGCGATGACCCGCTGGACGGGCGGCTCCTACCAGTTCAGCGAGGACTCCCCGGACGTCCTGGGCTACCCGTGCGAGTTCAACGACGTGTGGACCGGTGACTTCCTCGACGCCGCCAAGGCCAAGCAGGCCGCGCAGGCCCTGATCGACGGGGGCGCCGACGTGCTCTTCGACGCCGCCGATGCCGCAGGCGCCGGAGCGGTGGAGGCCGCCGTGCA
The DNA here is from genome assembly GCA_028819945.1 of bacterium. Classification (GTDB taxonomy): domain Bacteria; phylum Actinomycetota; class Acidimicrobiia; order Acidimicrobiales; family CATQHL01; genus VXNF01. Next base: position 8,246 of record JAPPKQ010000148.1, read on the forward strand.
GAACGACGTCAAGTATGTCGGCGGCGTGTCGGACCAGTGCGAGCAGGCGCCGGGCATCATCATCACGAGCGTCATCATGAACTTCGACGTTGCCTACGAGCAGATGGGCGAGTTCTACAAGGACGGCTCGCTGGAGCCCGCGATCTATTCCATGAACGTCGTCAACACCGGCATCGACATCGCCTCGAAGTGCAACCCCGACTCCGACGTCGATGCAGCCATCGAGTCTGTGATCGACGGCGTCGCGGCCGGTGACATCGTCGTCGATCCGACGCGCGAGAAGACCCCGTAACCCGGGGGGCGGTCGCAACTAGCGTCTCCGGTACGTGGGAGCGGCCATAGATAACGCGGGGCCGGTGACGGCCAGGGAGCAATCCACCCTGGCTGTCACCGGCCTGCACAAGCACTTCGGCCGGGTCCGGGCCAATGACGGCATCGACGTCACCTTCCGGGGTGGCGAGGTGCACGCCCTGCTCGGCGAGAACGGGGCCGGCAAGTCCACGCTCATCAAGTGCCTGACGGGCGTCTACCGGCCCGACGCCGGGCGCGTCGACGTCGACGGCGCGGAGGTGGAGATCAGCGATCCGGCCCATTCCCGGCAGTGCGGGATCGCCGTGGTCCACCAGAGTTCCACGCTGATCTCCCGCCTGACGCTGCTGGAGAACGTTGTCCTGCAGGAAGGGCACCTGGGCCGTATCCCCAGTGAACTCGCCGACCGGCTGGTCGAGAGCGGCAACCGGCTGGGGTTCTCCATCGATCCCCGAGCCCGCGTGGAGACCCTCTCCGTCGGCGACCTCCAGCGAGCCGAGATCGCCCGGGCCTTCATGCAGGAGGCCTGGCTGGTCATCCTGGACGAGCCCACCGCCGTCCTGGCGCCGGCCGAGCGCGCCAGCCTCTTCGACCTGTTCGGCTCGCTGACCTCCCAGGGCGTCGGGGTGGTCTTCGTCACCCACCACCTCGCCGAGGCGCTGTCGGAGAGCAGCCGCACCACGGTCCTGCGGGCGGGCCAGGTGGTCGGGCGCCTGGAGTCCGGCCACCAGGTGGACGAGCGAGAGTTGGTGCGGCTCATCGTCGGGGACGACGCCCCGCACCCGTCGCTGGTGGGCGACGTGGCGGGAGGTCCGCTGGGGGCCCGGGACGCGCCGCGGGCCGGCGACTGGGCTGCCGGCGTGGCGCGGGTAGAGGTCCGCGGTGTCTCGGGCGCGCCGCTGTGGGGGCGCACCCTGCACGACGTGGACCTGACGATCCGCCCCGGCGAGGTCCTCGGGGTGGCGGGCGTGGAGGGCAACGGCCAGCGGGAACTGGCCGCCCTGCTCGGCGGCTCGTGGTCACCCGGAAGCGGTTCGGTGCTGCTGGACGGCAGGCCGCTGGCGGACTACCCGGCGCCGGAGCGCTCCAAGCTCGTCGGCGACGTGCCCGACGACCACTTCCTGGCCACCTGCGGCGAACTCTCGGTTTGGGAGAACCTGGCCCTGGGCACCTTCGCCTGGCAGGAGGCGCCGACGCCGGGCCGCAAGGCCCGCCAGCGCCGCGCCGCCGGCGAACTCGTCGAGGAGTTCGACATCCGCACCGACGGGGTCGGCGCCGCGGTGCGGCAGCTCTCCGGCGGCAACCGCCGCCGCGTGATCCTCGCCCGGGAGTTGAGCAAGCACCCGGTGCTGCTGGTCGCCACCTACC
>JAPPKQ010000419.1 GCA_028819945.1 bacterium
GCCGAGAACGACGCCAGCAGCGCCGCAGCGGCGCAGAGCAGCAACGGACGCCGCAGCGCCAGGGCGCCCAGGGCGCAGCCCAGCGCCACCAGCCGGGGTCCCGGCGCCGGCACGACCGCACCGGCCAAGACGCAGCCGGCCAGGAGGTATGTCCAGCGATCGGACATGGCCGGGGCCGGGCCGGGCGGCTCGGCCCGCTGCGCCGCCGGATCGTCCGCCGGATCGTCCGCCGGGGGCCGGCGGGCGGGTCGTTCGGCCGGACCGCGAGGAGGCTCCCGGCCATCGCCGGTTGCGCCGCCGCTCACGGTGTGACCGTCACCAGGTCCTCGATGCGGGCGAGCTTCACCGGGCCGATCCCGGTGACCTCCTGCAGCGACTCGACGGAGCGGAACGGGCCCTCCCGCTGGCGATGAGCGATGATCGCCGCGGCGGTGACCGGGCCGATGCCCGGAAGCGACTCGAGTTCGGCGGCGCCGGCCTCGTTCAGATCAACCGGCACCGGAGACGTCTCGGCTTCGGACCCCGTGCCGAGCTCCTCCGGCGGTGCTTCCACAATGGGCAGTTCCGGCGGCGGCTCCTCGCCGGAACGGGGAAAGTGCACGCGCGCACCGTCGGCCAGCGGCGCCGCCAGGTTGATCCCGCCGAGCTCGGCGCCGGCGACCGGACCGCCCGCTGCCTCCAGGAGATCCACGACCCGCGCCGTCGGCGCCAGCCGGTAGACGCCGGGCCGCGCCACCGCCCCGGCGGCGTGCACCACGATCTCGGCGTGCTGCGACCCCGGACCGCCCGGCGCGCTCGTGACCGGCGACACCGGACTCGCACGGGGCAGCACGACCGCCGCCGCCCGCTCATCGGACCGCAACGCGAGGCAACCGCCCACGACGACGATCACCACCGCCACCACGCCGGCAAGCGCCCGCCAGCCCGTGGCCGCCAACCGCCCAACGAGATCTGCGCGCCTGCGCTCGAGCCCCGAACTCACGGGTCAGATATCTAACACTTAGTCTCAGTATATTTCAATATCTATCTTTCACATCACTGGAGCCCCGCCCGCACACCAGGGCAACTGATACCCGAGGGCGGGGTTGCCGAGGCCAGCGCAGGCGTGCCGTTTCCTAGGCCGCGGGAGCACCACTGGCGCCCCCGCCCGTAGCGACATCCGCCGGAGCCGCCGAGCGGCCTCCGGTAGCGTGGCGGAGAGCTAATGAGCCACGCCATCTCCACCGCAGTCGCGCCGGAAGGCATCGATGACGACGCCGTCACGGCCTGGTTCGCCGTCCACGTCGGCGCCGCCCACCCTCCCCTGACGTTCTCCCTGCTCGAGGCCGGCCACTCCAACATGACCTTCGTGGTCACCGACACGCGGCGCCGGCGCTGGGTGTTGCGCCGGCCCCCCCTGCACACCGTGCTCGCCACCGCCCACGACATGGGGCGCGAGCATCGTGCGATCGCGGCTTTGCACCCCGAGGGGTTCCCGGTGCCGCGCCCGCTGGGGCTTTGCACCGACCCGGAGGTGAACGGCGCGCCCTTCTACGTCATGGACTACGTGGACGGGCTGGTCGTCCGCGACGCCGGCGCGGCCGCCGCCCTGCCTCAACACACGCGGCGAGCCCTCAGCCGCTCTCTCGTGGAGGTGCTCGCCCAGCTGCACAGCTTCGACCCCGACGCCGTGGGCCTCGCCGACCACGGGCGGCGCGAGGGCTACGTGGCCCGCCAGCTGCGCCGCTGGCTGCGCCAGGTCGCCGACGCCGGCACCGTCGAGCACCCCGAGATCCGCGACGTGCACGATCACCTCGCCGCGCGGGTCCCCGAACAGGGCACCACCGGCATCGTGCACGGCGACTACCGGCTGGACAACTGCATCGTCGGCGGCGACGGGCAGGTGCGCGCCGTCCTGGACTGGGAGCTCTGCACGCTCGGCGACGTGCTCGCGGACGTGGCGATCCTGCTCACCTATTGGAGCGAGCCCGGCGAGGAGTCGCAGGCGCTGGACGACGCCCCGACCGCGGCGGAGGGCTTCTACTCGCGGGCGGAGCTGCTGGAGGCCTACGCGGAGGCCTCCGGGCGCTCGCTGGAGCGGATCGACTTCTACCTGGCCTGGGGGGCCTGGCGCCTGGCCTGCATCCTCATCGGCGTGCAGGCCCGCTATCTCGCGGGCGCCATGGGCGACAAGGCTCCACTGGAAGGGATCGAGAGTTTCGCCGGCCGCATCGACGGCCTCGTGGCGCGTGCCCAACATCACGCCGCCCGGGTGCCCTGAGGGCGTTCGACGACCCGCCGCACCCGGGAGAGCAGGAGCCGTCCATGCGAGTTGACGCCCTACTGAGATCCAGCCCGGTCACCGCCCCAGAGCGCGCCCGCGAACTCGAGGCCGCCGGATTCGACGGCGCCTGGGCCGGCGAGATGAACCACGACCCGTTCATCCCGCTGGTGAGGGCGGCCGAGCACACCGAGCGCATCGAACTGGGCACCAACATCGCCGTGGCGTTCGCCCGCAGCCCGATGAACGCCGCACACGTGGCCTGGGATCTGCAACTGCTGTCGGACGGCCGGTTCACCCTCGGGCTCGGCTCGCAGATCAAGGCCCACATCGTTCGGAGATTCAGCATGCCGTGGTCGCGCCCGGCGGCACGCATGCAGGAGTACATCGAGGCCCTGCACGCCATCTGGGACGCCTGGGAGACCGGCGACCGGCTGGACTTCCGCGGCGACTTCTACCAGCACACCTACACGAGCCCGCTCGTCCGCCCGGCCCAGCTGGACGGCGGCCGCCCGAAGGTCTACCTGGCGGCTGTGGGCCCGCTGATGACCAAGGTTGCGGGACGGGTGGCCGACGGCCTGCACTGTCACAGCTTCACGACCGCCGACTACCTGAACGAGGTGACCGTGCCGGCGCTGCGCTCCGGCGAGGCGGACGCCGGCCGGCCCGCCGGCTCGACAGAACTCTCCCTACCGGTGATCACCGTCGTCGGCGAGACGCAGGAGGAGTTCGACCGGCGGTCGCTCTCGGCACGGTTGCGAATCGCCTACTACGGCTCGACGCCGGCGTACCGCGGCGTGCTGGAGCACCACGGCTGGGGGCAGGCGCAGACCGAACTGCGCGAGCTGTCGCTGCAGGGCCGCTGGGAGGAGATGGCCGGCGTGATCGACGACGACATGCTGCGGACGATTGCGGCCGTGGGCACAGCGACGGAGGTCGCCGACATCCTGGCCGATCGCTTCGGCGGCACGGTGGACCGGCTCATACCGGTGATCAGCCACGAGGATCCCACGGCGGTTTCCGAGCACGACCCGGATGTCGAGTCGCGCCTACTATCAAGCCTCCGCGAGTCCCGCTCCCGAGCCCCGGGCTGAGGACGAACACGATCCGCTCCGGGATCGCCGAGGTTCCGCTGCTGCGACCGCGAGCCGTTCCGGAGGAACAGCAATGACGGCCAGACGAACCGAGCTGCGGATCGACGCACAGATCGGCTCCGATCCGACACTGGCGACCCGACGAGCCGAGCTGCTGGAAGCCGCAGGATTCGACGGCGTCTGGATCAGCGAGCGGATCCACGACCCGTTCCTGGGCCTGGCGCTGGCGTCGGCCCGCACCGAGCGGCTCACCTTGGGGACCAGCATCGCGGTGGCCTTCGCCCGCAATCCCATGACGACCGCCCAGCGGGGCGCTGGGCGGACATGCCCGGCGTGATCGACGACGTCACGCTGAACACGATCGCCGCCGTCGGCACCCCCGGTGAAGTGGGCAAGACCCTGGCGATGCGCTATGGCGGCCTGGTTGACCGGCTCATTCTCGTCGCCCCCTCCGATGGGGCTCCGGGAGACCCCGGGGGCGCAGACGCCAAGCTGCTCCCGCTGCTCGAGAGCCTGCGCGCCGCCGTCGGAGAGTGACGGTGTCGAACCCGGCGCAGGCGCTGTCGCACCGCCCGAACGGTGATCGGGACCGGTTCCGCAAGGTGTCGAGCGACAAGGTGATCATCGAGAACGGCGCACAGACCCTGGCCTGACCGACAGCCCGCCGGCAGGGGCCGACCCGGCTGACTAGCGCCGGGGTTGAGGACCCATGCGAATGCCGCGGCCGGGTTGGCGACGTGGATACCCAGGCCACTTGACAAGAAGCGGCGGCAACACTACCTGGATCGCTGGCAGAATGCGTAAGGCTGACACAGATCGTGTGTCTCCGACGGCAGAGAGGTCAGACAATGGCGGTGTATGTCATTTCGAGCATCGATGTTCTCGACGAGGCGCGTCACGGCGAGTATCGCGAGCGGGGCAAGCCGCTCGTGGAAGCTCATGGCGGCCGGTACCTCGTCGACGGCGGTGCTATCACGCTGCTGAGGGGCGACTGGACGCCGCGCCGACTCAGCGTCCTCGAGTTCGACGACGCAGACAGCGTGCAGGCCATGTTCGCATCCGACGAGTTCGCCGAACTCAGGGAACTCGCTGCCGGCGCCCTCGAAGGGACTCTCCTACTCGTCGACGGCGTCTAGGTTCCGAGCACCCCGGCAAGCCGCGCCCGCTCACAGGCGCGCTGCGCGGCCCGCTAGATCACCAGGTTGACCAGCTTCGGAGGACGGGCGATGACGCGGCGGGGGCTGGTGCCGTCGAGGTGGCGCTGCACCCGCTCGGAGGCGAGGGCGTGCTGTACCGCCTCGGACTCGCCGATGGCGGCGTCCACCTCCAGGCGGTCGCGCACCTTGCCGTTCACCTGAACGACGAGGGTCACCCGTTCGGCCGCCAGCTTCGCCGGATCGGCGACGGGCCACGGCTCGGTGTGCACGTGGCGGCCGCAGCGGCGCTCCCACAACTCGGCGGTCATGTGCGGAACCATGGGGGCCATCACCAGCAGCAGGCGGTCGATCGCGTCGTCGAGCAGCTCGGCGTGCGGCCCGGCGGGCGCCTGCACGTAGCGGTAGAGGTCGTTGGTGAACTCCATGCAGGCGGCCACGGCGGTGTTGTACGACCAGCGGTCGAAGTCGCGTGTGACGCGGTCGACCAGCCGGTGGGCGCCGCGGTCCACCTCACCGTCGGCCGGTTGCGGGTCGCCCGACCGGGCCGGCGCTCCGGCCTGCGCCTCGCCGGTCACCAGGCGCCAGACGCGGCCGAGGAACTTGGTGCACCCGTCGATCCCGAAGTCCTCCCAGTCCACGTCGTCCTGCGGCGGCTTGACCTGCAGGTGCGCCAGGCGCAGGGCGTCGGCCCCCTGGCGGTCCAGAATCCCCTCGGGCGCCACCAGGTTCCCCCTGCTCTTGGACATCTTGGCGCCGCCGAGGCGGATCATGCCCTGGGTGAACAGCCGGGCGAACGGCTCGCTCAGGCCCGCCGGCGCCACGCCGATGTCGGCCAGCGCCTTCGTGAAGAAGCGGGCGTACATCAGGTGCAGGATGGCGTGCTCGATGCCGCCGATGTACTGGTCGACCGGCAGCCAGCGCGCCGCGGCCTCCGGCGAGAACGGCCCCGTGTCGTTGGCCGGATCGGCGAACCGCAGGAAGTACCAGGACGAGTCGACGAACGTGTCCATGGTGTCGGTCTCCCGCCGCGCCGGGCCGTCGCAGGCCGGGCAGGACGCGGCCAGGAAGTCCTCGTGGGCATTCAGCGGCGACTGCCCCGTGGGCAGGAAGTCCACGTCGTCGGGCAGCAGGATCGGCAACTCCGACTCCGGCACGGGCCGGTAGCCGCACCCCTCGCAGTTGACCATCGGGATCGGGCAGCCCCAGAACCGCTGGCGTGACACCAGCCAGTCGCGCAGCCGGTAGTTCACCTTGCGGCGGCCCAGGCCCTCCGACTCCACCCAGTCGGCGGCCCGCTCGATGGCGTCGGCCACCCCCAGGCCGTCGAGCCAGTCGCTGTTGATCGACGGCCCCTCACCCGAGTAGGCCTGCCCCTCCCAGCCGTCGGGCGGCTGCACAGTGCGCACGATGGGCAGGTCGTGGGCCTCGGCGAACTCCCAGTCGCGCTGGTCCTCACCGGGCACGCCCATGATGGCCCCGGTCCCGTAGGTCATCAGCACGTAGTCGGCCAGGTAGAGCGGGATCGCACGGCCGGTGAAGGGGTTCACGAGAGACGTCCCGCACGGCACGCCCCGCTTGTCCAGGCGCCCCTCGGTGGAGAGTCGCTGCATCTCGCTCTGCGTGGCCACCGACCGGCGGAACTCCTCCACGGCGGCCCGATGCGACGGTGCGGTCAGCTCCTCCACACGGGGATGCTCGGGGGACAGCACGGCGTAGGTGATGCCGAAGCCGGTGTCGGGCCGGGTCGTGAACACCTCGACGGGGGCGACGTCGTCGCGGGCCCGGCCCCCGGCGTCGGCCACCGGCAGGCCCACCTCGGTGCCCACCGAGCGCCCGATCCAGTTCCGCTGCATGTTCTTGACCCGCTCGGGCCAGTCGATCTCGGCGGTGTCGTCGAGCAGCCGCTGGGCGTAGGCGGTGATGCGGAAGAACCACTGCGCCAGCTCGCGGTGCTCCACGAGGTCGGCGGAGCGCTCGCAGGTGCCGTCGGGCAGGACCTGCTCGTTGGCCAGCACCGTTTGGCAGCCGGGGCACCAGTTGACCGGCGCGGAGTCCCGATACGCCAGCCCCGCCTCGTAGAACTTCAGGAAGATCCACTGCGTCCAGTGGATGTACTCGGGGTCGTGGCTGCGGAACACCCGGCGCAGGTCGTAGACGGCGCCGATGCGCTCCAGCGATGACGAGAGCTCGGCGATGCGGTCCTCGGTGAAGGTGCGGGGATGCTCGCCGGTGCGGATGGCGGCGTTCTCGGCGGGCAGGCCGAAGCTGTCGAAGCCGATGGGCGACAGCACGCCGTCGCCGCGCATGGTGCGGTAGCGCACCAGCAGGTCGCCGAAGGTGTAATTGCGCACGTGCCCCATGTGCGCCGGACCGCTGGGGTACGGGTACATGGACAGCACGTAGTAGGGCGGGCGCGGGTCGTCGTTGTCGATCTCGTAGGTGCCCTCGCGGCGCCAGCGCTCCTGCCAGCGGCGCTCGACGGCGACGGCGTCATAGCGCTCCTGCACGCCCCGATGCTAGATGGCCCGCCGGCCGATCCGGCCCATCGGCCCGAGGGCGCTGCCGGGTGGTTCGGGAGGATGCAGCGCTGCTCAGGGCACGCCGGCGGGTGCTCGCGCTCCGGGCACCGCGTGACAGGCAGACGATCGCCTCCTTGGTAGCCTGCCCCCGCCGGGGCTATAGCTCAGTTGGCTAGAGCGCTGCCATGGCATGGCAGAGGTCACGGGTTCGAGTCCCGTTAGCTCCACCGGGTTGCCGGAGCCGCGGTCACGACATCGGATACACGTGCGCCGGCGCGCGCGACGCCGCCGGAGGATCGACCGGCGGTCCCGCTCGGTCGCTCGGATCACCGCTTTCGGGATCGGGGCGATCAACTGCCCTCACCGCGGGCGCCGATGGGCAGACACTCCGTCTGGCAAAACGATGCCGATCTCCGACCGCCCACACGACATGTTCTCGCCATCACCACGGGATCATGTTCGTCATTGTCCGCCGAGAAAGCGCACTCACATTCCCTCATGGACCGGCCCTGGCGTATCGCTTCTTTCACTTCGAGGCGTGTTCCAACACTGCGATCACGAGAGACTCGGGCGGCGGGCTGCACCCGTCTCGCCGCACGTAAGTCGATCAACCGCTGCGCACAGTTGACGACGCGCCTCCAGCGAGCAAGCGCTCCACGTACTACCCGTGCCCCTCTTGGCCGGTCGCATCTACCCTTGCTGCGAGGCTCGCAACCACTGAGATGCTTCGGAAAGGTTCGAACACACCCGATAGCCGGACTCTGTAGTGGCGAGAGAGGTCCTCCCCTGACCCGATTCCCGCCAGGTTCGGGACAACAACTCCCGAAACTATGAGAAAATACAGCCCAAGAATCTCCCTGTAGACGAATATCTTATTTTCCGAAGCAATGGGAAGTCGGCGCCGGTGGTGATGAGGATTCTGCTACGTGACTCACTCCGCAGGCGCGGCATTGCCACGTGCAGATGAACCTGCCGCGCACCTCCGAAGGTATTGACCTAGTCTTAGTGTCCTGCGGCTGTAGAAGCGTAGAAGATGGACTCGCACTACAAGTCCCCAGAAGCTAGGTGGAATCAATGCAGACCAGATCGAGGGAAGAATTGACCCAGCGGCTCGTAGAGTCGGTGGAGCACCTGAACAGACAACTGCGGCTCGATCGACTTAGCGAGTGGCAAGACCTCGACTTGACCATCCCCCAAGCGAAGACTCTCTTCCTCCTCGAGCGGGAGGGGCCGCAACGGATGGGCACCATCGCGGGAGCACTGGGGATCGCCGTGTCCGCCACGACAACCGTCGTGGACCGTCTCGTCGACCGAGGTCTGGCCACACGTCTGTCGGATCCGAAGGACCGCAGGGTGGTGATCTGCGAACTCACCGAGCACGGGCGCCGGGCTGCCGACGGGTTCTGGATGATCGGCCACGAACGGCTCCGCTCCCTGGCCGATCATCTGCAGGCCGAACAGTTGACCGGTCTGGTGCAGGTCTTCGAGCAGTTGTGTGACGCCAAGGTCGAGGCGACGCCCAACTCCTGACAACCTCCCGTGCGACCGGCGCGCAGCGCATAACCGATCGGCCGCTCCGCGCCCGGCCCATCGGGCAACCGCGGGCGACCCCGGCGCCGCCCGCGCCGCCGTTCGGCGGGACCGCTGGTTAGGTTGTCGGCGATCACTATGAACTCGGGGAATCTCTTCGCCGTCGCTGTCAACGCGCGCAGGACTTCGGGCGTCTGTACCTGCGTAGGTTGAAACGAACCTGCACCGAGTCATGAGCCTGCAGCCATGAGCGCCCCACAGCGGCGAGGCGGCCCACGAGGAAGCGAGACCCAAGATGACCTTCTGGTCCGGCTGTTCGCCGACCATTACAAGGATCTCGTTCGCCTCGCCTCCCTGCTCCTCGATGATGTGGGGAGTTGCGAGGAAGTCGTGCAGGACGCCTTCGTGAAGATGCACACCCTCACGACTCGCCCCGAGGAGGGCAAGGAAGCCGCCTACCTGCGCAGCATGGTCATGAACGGGGCGCGCTCGCGCATGCGCAGGCGCATGGTGCGTCGGCGCGTCGTACCCGAGGCGGTGCCCCCCGCCGAGAGCGCCGAGGCCGGCGCGCTCGAGCAACTGCAGAGCGACGCCCTGATCGACGCCGTCCGCAGCCTGCCGCGACGGCAGTCCGAGGTGCTGACCTTGCGGTACTACCTCGACCTCAGTGAGGCCGAGATCGCCGAGACGCTCGGCATCTCGCCGGGATCGGTCAAGACGCACGCCAGCCGCGGTCTGGCGAGCCTGGAGCGGAAACTGACGCCGCCCGAGGAGGACACGGCGGAGGAGCCGTCGTGAGCATCGAGGAACGCCTTCGAAGCGCCCTGGCTCAACGGGCCGAAGGCGTCGAGGTATCGCCCGGCGCGCTGTTCGAGATTCAGCGCCGGATCGGTCAGAGGCGACGGCTGCCGCGCGTGCCGGAGGTGCGCCTGCGGCCGGCACTCGTCCTGGCGGCAGCGGCCTGCGCGGCGATCGCCGTGGTCATCTCGGTCTCCGTGACGGGGCCCACGGCGACAGGGCCGATTGAGACCGAGACCCCGCCGGTGGCCGGCACCGCAGATCCGGACGCGGTGGCGCCGGCCACGGTCGACCCGCCGCCGACCCCTCAAGAGCCGACACCTCCTCCGGCGGCCACTCAGGTGGAGCCGCAACCGGTCGACTCCGGGCAGATCACCACCGCCACCCCGCCCCCGACACCCCCGACACCCCCGACGCCGGTCGCGCCGACACCTCCCCCCGAAACCACGCCGGTGACCGAACCTCCCTCGGATGCCGAGGCCGTCACCGCGGAGGCGCCGGAGTGCCCGGCGGCGCCGGAGGGTGCCGGCGACACTTCCTCCGGTTGGGT
>JAPPKQ010000287.1 GCA_028819945.1 bacterium
GCGGTAGGTCGATCTCGTACGCCGTCAGGGCAGCCACGACGTCGGCAAACTCCGCGGCCACGTCGTCCGGCACCCGCTGCGCCGCCTCGGGAGTCAGCGGAGCGCCCGTCAGACCGCCGTTAGCGAACGTGGCGTTGAAGGTCTCCGCACTGAGCGTCCCTGACAGCGACTCGCTGACCATGCTCTCAATCATGACCGTCCAGTCGATGACTGCCGAGGCGACCGCGGTGGTGGGGGCGTAGCGAGCCGCGTCGGAGGCCCAGCCGGCGCAGTTCAGGTCGGCCTGCTCGCAGAGTTGGAATCCGCCCAGCGAATCCTCCGTGGCCGATGCCGGGAACAGCCCGTCAATGCCCTGATCCACCAGGTTCTGCGCCTGTTCGAGAGTTGCCTGCTGATCCACGAAATCGTCGGAATAGGCCGCGAGGACTTCCACGCCGCCGGCGGCCTCGGCACCCAACTCGCAGCCGAGTTGCAGTTCGGTGGCATACGGAATAGGGGCCGCGCCGACGAAGCCGATCAGCCCCGTCTCCGAGAGTCGCGCCAGCAACCAGCAGTTGGAGTAGCCGATCTGCAGGTAGCTAGCCGTGGCGATCCGCAGGTTCGGCTGGATCGGCTCGGAGAAGCTCGAGACAGACATGGCCACGTCGGGCGCCTCGGGCGCGAGCGATTGCGCCAGATCGTCGAGAGCGAAGCTGTGGAACAGGATGGCGGCGGCACCGTCGGCTAGAAACTGCCGAGCGTTGGGTTCGGCGGCCGTCGGGTCGTAGGCGTCGAAGGTCTCGACGAACCGGACGCCGGGGTTGTCGGCGGCGAACGCGGCTGCCGCATCCGCGATCGCCGCGCTCCACGGCTGCGCCGCCGGTCGCGCCTCCATGATCAGCCCGACGAGCACCTCGCTGGGCTCCTCGACGGGCGGGGGCTCCGGTGCGCTCGGCTGAGCGGCTTGAGGCGCGTCGGAGTCGTCTTCGCTCCCGCAGGAGGCGGCGACGGCGAGCACCGCCAGTGTCGTTACGACTGACCTCAGTATGATTTGTTTCATGGTTGGCCCTTCTCGCGTGAACGCCGGTATGCCTCCAGTCTCGGCACCTGTCATGCCGACGAGTGCAACCTTGGCAGCTTGGTACATGATATATCGTGCACCTCGCGAGCGGGAACCGCTCTGAAATCGGTCACGAGCGCGCTCGGCTGAGTCCGCTGGACCGGGCACCCGCTAGCGTGGACGGCGCACGGTCCGAGATGCTCGAGGGCGGGCCGGCGGCCTGTCAGAGCGCCGAGGATTGCATTTCGGACGTCGAGGATTGAACTCATGAACACGCTCGGCGGTCCGGCGCCGCTGAACTACCGCACCAAGACCGACCTCGTGGCCGACGTGTTGCGGGAGGAGATCATGTCGGGTGCTTTGCGGGCCGGTGTGCGGCTGAATCAGCGAGAGGTGGCGTCGCGGCTCGGCGTCAGCTCGACCCCGGTGCGCGAGGCGTTCCAGCAACTCGCGGCCCAGGGTCTGGTGGTCATGGATCCGCACCGGTCGCCGACCGTCGCCCTGCAGGAGGCCGAACGCCTGCGGGAGAACTACTTCGTCCGGGCCACGCTGGAGGTGCTGGCCGTGCGCCTAGCCGTGGACCGTATCGGCGACGGCACGCTCGACGAACTCGAAACGCTCAACGAGCAGTTGGCCGATCTCGCCGCGGATGACCCGGGCGCCGCCGAGTTGAACCGGGAGTTCCACTCGTTGCTGGTGGACGCCGCCGATCTGCCGTTGCTGTCACACCTGATCAAGCACCTCTGGGCGGCGCTGCCGAGCGGCCCCATGGCGCGTGGACGCACCCCGCAGGAATCCGCCGGCCAGCACGCCGAACTCCTCGCAGCGCTGCGCGCCGGGGACAGCGACCGCGCTGTGCACGCCATAGAGACACACATCCTCCAAGCCGATCCGGTCACCGGCAACGGAAGCGATCCACGCCAGACCTCGTGAAGGCGGGCACGCTCCATCGACGCATGGGACAGGCGTATTCACCTTCGGGGCACCGATGTTGCCGGAGAACGCCTGCCGGCACCCGGCGATGACCTCGACGGCTTCGAGTGCCGATCCGAGACACAGACCCCGCAGCTCCGCCGGCACGCCCGGCAAGCGCACGGCGCCGGCACGACAAGGGTGTTCGTCGTCATCGCGCCGCCCGGCCCGAAGGTCGTGACCTGCCACGCATGGTGCATGGCGGCCATCGGTTCGTTGCGGTTGGTTCCGACCGGCCATCATCACCGGCGAGTCAACACATTTCACTGCGGGGCGCACGGACGAACGCTGCCGCCCGGACGTTTCCCGTGGGGATCCCTACTCGTTCAACAGGACTGTTCTGAAGGTTATCGACACCCGACGCCTACGTGGGATCTCCTGCCCGCTCACCGGATCTCTGTCGTTCTTGCGTTCGGCTATTCCATGCCGCCATCCCGCACGAGCCGCGGGAGCTGTAGTCGTATTTGTAGCCGTCGTGCTGCACGCGGCGCGCCAGATCGCCCAGCCACGCCGACGACTCCTCGTCGATCCGGGCGAGAAGCTCACCTTCCCGCTCCTCGCCGAGAAATCCGGCGCGATAGACGAGTCCTTCGGGCCCGGCTGCGGCCGGAGCCTCGGCGGTCCCGGCCTTCGCCGGAACGACGCTATAGGCGTCGCGCGCCGCCACGTCGAGGTGTCGGGGCCTAGACTCCAGCTCGGTCCGGGGACGAAGTCCGGTTGGAATCCGGCACTGTCCCGCAACGGTGAAACGGCGCTCGGCTCCCGGGAATCTCCGGAGGGTCGGGCCGTCGTCGAGTCCGGTCGAATCCCGGTCCGACACAAACCACATGACCCTCGAGGATCAGGGTTGGTTTGGCCGGCAGCCTCTGTCGATCGAGCTTCCGTCCTCGACCGACAGGAGGTACCGGATGTTCAAACACCGCTTCGTTCTCGCTCTCGTCTCGATTCTGGCGCTTGTAGGGCTACTCGCCGCAGCGTGTGGCGACAGCGAGCAGTCATCCCCAACGACACCCGCCGCGCCGGCCGCAGAGCCGGCCCCGGCACCCGAACCGGCCCCTGCACCGCCCGAGGCTCCCGAAACCGCGCCTGCACCGCCCGAGCCGGCACCCGCATCACCCGAGCCGCCCGAAGACGAGCCGCCGCCGGGCACCGCGGCCCCAGACGAACCCGCGGGGGGCACCGAAGCGGAAACGCCGGCCGAGGACAGCGCGACCGGCGAGCCGGAGGCGGAGTCCGCCGAGGCCCTGTCGTTCCCCGTCACGATCAGCTCCGATGGGGGCACCTGGACGCTCGAGTCGCAGCCGCAGCGCATCGTGTCGCTGTCACCGACGGCGACGGAGATCCTCTTCGCCATCGGGGCGGGACCGCACGTGGTGGCGGTCGACAACTGGTCCACCTACCCGCCCGAGGCGCCCACGACCGACCTGTCGGGCTTCGATCCGAACATCGAGGCCATCACCGCCTACGAACCCGACCTGGTGGTGATCTCCAACGACAGCAACGAATTGGTCGGCGGCCTCACGGCGCTGGACATCCCGGTGCTGATCAGCCCGAGCCCGTTCGACATCGAGGGCGGCTACGCGTCGGTGGAGACACTCGGACTCGCCACGGGCTACGCCAGCGAGGCGGCCGAGGTCAGCGGGTGGATGCGTTCGGAGATCGCCGCAGCGCTGGCGGACGCGCCGGTCGTGCCCATCCGCATCTACCACGAACTGGACGACACGCACTTCTCGGTGAGCTCCAACAGCTTCCTCGGAGCGGTCTACGCGGCGCTCGGCACCGAGAACATCGCCGATGAGGCCGACGCCGACGGCTACGGGTACCCGCAGCTCACCGAGGAGTACATCATCGAGGCCGATCCCGAGTTGATCATCATCACCGACCTGCTGGCCTACTCGGCCGAGGACGTGGCGGCCCGCCCGGGCTGGGAGACGGTGACCGCGGTGCGCGACGGCAACATCCTCGTCGTGAACGCCGACATCGCCTCCCGCTGGGGGCCGCGGCTGCCGCAATTCGTGACCGCCATCGTCGAGGCGCTGGCGGCGATCGCCGCAGCGCCTTAGACGGGAGGCGAGCGCGAGGACGCCATGGCGACGCTCCCCGCAACCGGCGAGACCCGCTCGGCCACCCAGCGGGCCTTCCGGCTGCCCCCGTCGGCGGCCGCCGGCACGCTCGTCGCCCTAGCGGCGGTGGCCCTCCTGAGCGCCACGACGGGCGCCGCCGGCCTGGCGTTCGGCGACGTTCTCGCCGCTCTCGTGGACCGCCTGCCGCTGGTGGACGTGGACTCGCCCCTGAGCGCCCGCCAGGAGGGCATCCTGTTCCAGATCCGCCTGCCTCGGCTGGTGCTGGGGATGCTGGTGGGTGGGTCGCTGGCCATGGCCGGCGCCGCCTACCAGGGTGTGTTCCGCAACCCGCTGGCCGATCCGTACCTGCTGGGCGTCTCCGCCGGTGCCGGTTTCGGCGCGGTCCTGGCGCTGGGGTTCGGACTCGACGTGGGGTGGGGACCGTTCGACGCCCTGCCGGCGGCGGCGTTCCTGGGGGCGCTCGTGGCGGTGACGGCGTCGGCGGCCATCGCCCGGGGCGCCTGGCGGTCTCCGGCGACGTTGCTGCTCGGAGGCATCGCCATGGCGGCGTTCTTCTCGGCGGCGCAGACCTACGCCATCGGCCAACTCAGCGAGACGCGCACCCGCGAGGTGCTGTCGTGGCTGTTCGGCCAGCTCAGCACCAGCGGCTGGAGGCAGGTGTGGATCCTGCTGCCCTACGTCGTGATCTGCGGGATGATCGTGCTGCTGCATCGCCGGCACCTCGACGTTCTGCGGGTCGGCGACGATGAAGCCCGCTCGCTGGGCCTGAACCCCGGCCGGGCGCGACTCGTGGTGATCGCCTCGGCGTCGCTGCTGACCGCCGCGGCGGTGTCGGTGAGCGGCCTCATCGCCTTCGTCGGCCTCGTGGTGCCACACATAGTCCGGTTGCTCGTGAGCCACAGCTACCGGGTGATCGTGCCGCTCTCGGCACTCGGCGGGGCGGCCTTCCTGGCACTGGTGGACACCGGTGCGCGCACCCTAACCGCCCCCGCCGAGTTGCCGGTCGGCGTCATCACCGCCTTCGTAGGTGCCCCCTTCTTCGCCCTCGCGCTGTGGCGAAACGCCCGGCAGGTGGCCACATGACCACCGCCCCGGCGCCCCGATCCGCGGCGCCGGCTCTGCCGGTCCCCGCCGCGCTCAGTTGTCACGACGTGCACGTGGCATTCGACGAGACCGAGGCGCTGCGGGGTGTGGATCTGCACCTGGCGGCCGGGGAGTGGCTCGGGCTGATCGGACCCAACGGCGCCGGCAAGTCCACGCTGCTGCGGGCCATCGCCGGGCTGGTCGCCCACGAAGGCACCGTGGCCCTCGACTGCGGCCGGCGACCGTCGGGTGTCGACGTGGCGCTGGTGCCGCAGATCCCGATCCTGCCTGAGGGCATGACCGTGGCCGAGTACGCCCTGCTGGGCCGCAGCCCCCACCTCGGTTGGCTGGCCGTGGAGTCGCGCCGGGATCGCCGCATCGTGTCGGAGGTGCTGGAACGGCTCGAACTGCGGGACTTCGCCGACCGGCCCGTGACCCATCTCTCAGGCGGGGAGACCCAGCGGGTCGTCCTCGCCCGGGCGCTGACCCAGCAGGCCCCGATCCTCCTGCTGGACGAGCCGACCAGCGCCTTGGACCTGGGCCACCGCGACGCCGTCCTGGAGTTGATCGACACGCTGCGCCGCAGCGACGGCATCTCGGTCATCGCCGCCATGCACGACCTCGGAACTGCCGCCCGCTTCGCCGACCGCCTGGCCCTGATCGACCGGGGCCGCATCGTGGCCGACGGCCCGCCTCGCAGCGTCCTGGCGCCGGGCAGACTCTCCGACGTGTACGCCACACCGCTCAGCGTCCACACCGTCGAAGGCGAGATCGTCGTCCTCCCCGCCCCCCGAGCCCGAAAGGACCACCAGCCATGACAAGCGACGAAGCACCCCTCACCGAGCGGCCCTACGAGCGGCGCGAGCTGCGCTCGACCCCGTCGCTGGTGTTGGTGAACACCGGCGACGGCAAAGGCAAGTCCACGGCGGCCTTCGGCACGATCCTGCGCGCCGTGGCCCAGGGCTGGCCGGTGGCGGTGGTGCAGTTCCTCAAGAGCGGCGACTGGAACACCGGCGAGGAGAAGACCTGTCGCGGCCTGGGCGTGGCGTGGCACTCAGCCGGCGACGGGTTCACGTGGGACTCCGATGACCTCGACGAGACGAAGGCCAAGGCTGTGGCCGCCTGGGAGTTCGCCGCGGGACTGATCGCGACGGACAACCACCGGCTCATCGTCCTCGACGAGATCAGCTACGCCATGACGTGGGGATGGATCGACGCCGCCGAGGTTGCGGCGGCTCTGGCCGGACGCCCCGAGCGGGTGAGCGTGATCCTGACCGGGCGTGACATGGCCGCCGAGGTGGTCGAGGCGGCCGACACCGTGACCGAGATGGTGAGCGTCAAGCACGCCTTCGACGGCGGGATCCGGGCCAAGAAGGGGATCGACTACTGAGCGCGGCGGGCCCCCGGTTGCGGCGGTGACGGTCGAGCCTGCCCTCCGGGTGACGGACCGCGCGCCGCGCGGCGTCCTGGTGTGGCGCTGGCCGGCCGCGGTCGACGCTCTCTCGTCGGCTGGTGTGGGCGGCGGGGTGAGCCGGCCCTGCTGGGTGATCAACATCGGCGTGGATTCCGGTTACGGGCGCACCGATCTGACCGATCACGCCACCGAGGTTTCCGCAGAGATCGGCTTGCCGGGCGACGGAGTGGCGCTGTTCACCGCCGCCGACGTGACGCGCCCCGCTCGCAGCGCCGCCGGGGGCGTCACCGTGCACGCCACCGTGGGAGTGAGCCATCCAACGTGGGCCGCCGGCCACAGACACCTGTGCACCGGCGACTCAGCGACCGCTGCCGAGCCGTCCCGAGTGGACCCGACGCCCGGACAGAGCGCAATCCCCGCCGGCGCGCCGCGGCCGGGAACGATCAACCTCGTGATCCAGGTTCCGGTGGGACTCGACGGAGGCGCCGGGGTCAACGCTGTGATCACAGCGACGGAGGCCAAGACGCAGGCGCTGCTCGAGGCGGGCGTCGACGGCACCGGCACCGCAACCGACGCGGTCGTGGTGGTGTGGCCGTCGGCGGCGGAACGCTCCGAGCGCTTCGCAGGCCCCCGCTCGCCGTGGGGGGCACGAATCGGCCGCTGCGTGCACGCGGCGGTGCGAGAGGGACTCGCGACATGATCACGCTGGTGCTCGGCGGAGCCAGTTCGGGCAAGTCGCTCGTGGCCGAGGAGATCGCCGCATCCCACGGTGACGCCGTCACGTACGTGGCCACCGCCGTGCCGGCCCCCGGAGACGTCGACCATCTGGCACGAATCGCCGCCCACCGGACGCGCCGCCCGGCCGGCTGGGTGACGGTGGAGTGCGCCGCTGCGGCCGACCTGGCGGGCCATCTTCGGCGACTCGACGGCGTGGCGCTGGTGGACTCGCTCGGCACCTGGGTCGCCCTGAAGCCAGGCTTCGACGTGGCAGAGGAGACCGCCGACCTGCTGGCAGCCGTCGCGCAGCGAGATGCCCCGACCGTGCTGGTCTCCGAGGAGGTGGGCCTCGCCGTGCACCCGCCGAGCGAAGCGGGGCGGCGCTACGTGGATGCCGTCGGGGCACTCAACCAGCGGATCGCTGCCGCCGCCGACACGGTGCTGCTGGTCGTGGCCGGTCGGGCCTTGGAGTTGCCGTCACCGCGGGGCGGGTCGTGCTGAGCGCGCTGTCGTTCCTGACGATCTTCGGGCGGCCAACTCCGCCGAGTCGGCACACGTTCCGGTGGTTCGCCGTCGTAGGTGGCGGGATCGGGGCAGCCGTCGGGGGCGTCCACTGGGGGGCCCACCTGCTGTGGCCGCCGCTCGTTGCCGCTGCCGTCGTCCTGGCCGCGGACCTGCTGCTGACGGGAGCGCTGCACCTGGACGGCCTGGCGGACTCGGCCGACGGGCTGGGGGCGCAGGTGGACCGGGCCCGACGCCTGGAGTTGATGACCGAGCCCGGGATCGGCGCCTTCGCCCTCGCTGCGGGCAGCGTCGTGCTCGTGGCCCGCTGGGCGCTGCTCGCGGAGGGGGAGATCGAGTTCCTGGCGTTCGTGTGCGTCTGGGCGACGAGCCGCGTCCTCGCCGCGACAGTGCCGGCCTTCGTCGGCTACGCCAGGCCCGGCGGGCTGGCCGAGGCGTTCTGCACCGGTTCCCGGCGCTGGTTGCTTGCGTGGCCGGCGCCCGCGGCGGTGGGGCTCTACTTCGTGAGTGGGCCGCTCGGTCCGATCGCGGTGGGCTCCGCCGTCATGACCTGCATCGGGATCGCCGCCCTCGCCGAGCGGCGACTCGGCGGATTCACCGGAGACATCCTCGGCGCGGTGATCATGCTGAGCGAGACGGCCGCATTGCTGACCCTCGTGGCCGCGCCGTGAACGCCCAATCGACGGCGCCAACATCGCGCCATGGCTCGCTGCATTGCTGACCCTCGTGGCCGCGCCGTGAACCGCCGGCCAGGTGACTGCGACCGAGCCGACCCTCGTGGCCGCGCGCTCGCCGGCAAGCCCTGGCGCCCCTCGAGCCCAGCACCGGGAAGACGGTGCGGTTGGGGGTTGCGCCCGTGAGCGCGCTCGCCGGGCGCTGCGGGTCGGTTGCGGCCGGCCTGCTACTGGACCGCCTCGCCGGGGAGCCGCCCGCCGAGGCGCACCCGGTGGCGTGGTTCGGGCGCCTCATGGAATGGCTCGAGGAGCGGATCTGGGCAGACAGCCGGCCGCGCGGGATCGCATACACCGCCATGGGTGTCGCAGTGGGCATCCTGGCGGGCCGGCTGATGCGCTCGGTGACGGCCGCCGTGGCATTCACCGCGGCCGGGCGGGAACTCCGGCGTTTCGCAGCCGGGGTGGGCGAGGCCGCCGCGGGCGGAGACCTCGAGCGAGCCCGGTCGGAGCTACCGGTGCTCGTGGGGCGGGATCCGAGCGCTTTGGACGCTTCGGGAGTGGCGGCCGCCGCCATCGAGTCGGTGGCCGAGAACAGCGTCGACGCCGTGATCGCCCCCGCCTTCTGGGCGGTGGTCGCCGGTGCGCCGGGTGCCATCGCCTACCGGGCCATCAACACGATGGACGCCATGGTCGGCCACCGGAACGACCGCTATCGCCGATTCGGCTGGGCCGCCGCCCGCCTCGACGACATCGCCAACTACCTGCCGGCCAGGGTCTTCGCCGCGCTGGTCGCCGCCGTCGTCCCCGAGCGAGCGCGGGAGGTCCTCGCCACGGTACGCCGTGACGCTCCGGCCCACCCGTCGCCGAACGCGGGGGTCGCCGAGGCCGCCGTGGCCGGTGCCCTCGGCCGGGAACTCGGCGGTCCGCTGCGTTACGGAGCGACTGCCGCGGACCGACCCGTGTGGGGGACGGGGCCCCGCCCCGGTCCCGCCGACGTCCCCGCCGCCGTCGACATCGCCGAGAAGGTCGAGCGAGTCCTGCTGGTGGTATTGGGGATTGCCTGGCTGTCGGGTGCTCGCCGGGGGCGGTATTGAGCGTGCTGCCGTCCCGGGGCCACCCATCCGGCCAACCGGCACACATGGGCGTCGAACCCGCATTCGTCGTTCCGGCGGAGGCCGGAACCCAGTCGGCCCAACCCGACCCCGGCGCGTCGCCGGATCCGGCGAGGCTCGTCCCGTGAGCGGCGCCCCGTTCCCGGCAGCGCCGCCGCTCGACGCCGGGGCCATGGCGGCGGCGCGGCGGCGCTGGGCCACCCGGGCGGAGCC
>JAPPKQ010000469.1 GCA_028819945.1 bacterium
GATGGCCTACGCCGGGTACGGAGCGATCGGGCTCGGCTTCGCCCTGTGGGCCCGGCGGCACCGGTCTGAAATCAAATAGATCGAAAATCATTGGAATAGACTCACATAGCTCGCGTAGAACTCCAGAGCACCCCAGCGACAGCCTCGACAGTGCGAGGCGGCTGCGGGAAGCGAGTTCTCAGGAGCAGTGCGATGGCCATCCCCCCGTGCCGGGACCCAAGAGCCAGCCGCCGAGCGTGCGTCGCAGCGGCGCTGGTCGTGCTCGCTGCCGCCTGCAGCGGGGACGACGCAGAACCCGTCGATCTCGGCCCGCCGATCTCGGCGGCACCCAGCGCCGCCACGACCGAGGTGCGCGACGGTGCGCCACTGCCGCAGCGGGCCACCGAGGCACGGCCGATCACTGCCGGCGGTGGCGGCTTCCCCGTGCACCTGCCACAGCCACCGCCGCCCGAGGTGCCCGCGGGGGTCAACATCGGCGGCGGGCGCATCTGGGTGCCCTGGCCGCCCTACCCGCAGCCTGCGGAGGCCGGCCCGCCCGTCGTGGCGGGGTCGCAATCGGCCTTGCTGGACGACACAGCGGCCGGCCTGCAGCACATCGTCGATCAGCGTCGGCGATGGGAGGCCAAGCCGGCGTACCTGCCAGCCGCACGGGAAGCCTTCGATCAGGGCAGCCGGGTTGCCTGGCGGCGCGCCGGAACCGAGACCGCGTGGGAACTGGTGATCGATCCAGCCGGGACCGCCTATGAGACCCACCTTGCTGCCGACCGCAGCGCCGCCTACGACCACGCCGCGCTGTGCCCGCCGCATCCGACGCCGCAGACGCTCGGGATCGACGCGGGGGCTAGCGCCCAGCGGCGCGATCGGGCCGCCGCTGTCGTCGAGGCCTTCATGGTGGGAATGCGCTCGCCCGGCGGCCGGCCCGTGCACTCATGGGGCACCACGACGAATGACATAGCCAAGCTGCTCACCTACAGCCCCGGCGAGCCGATGGAGCTTGCACTCGGCGGCCACAGCCTGACCGATGCGGGATTCTTCCCCGGCGACTGGTCCACCCAGGCCAAGACGTGGCTGACCCGACGGGCTGCGCAGGGCGCCGTCACCGACTCGCTCGTCGGTCACGCAGCGGTGAGTCCCGGCCCCGACACGCTGTGGGAGGCGTGCAGCGATTTGGCCACGATCACGCCCGGCATCTACACCACCTCGCACCGCACCCGCCAGCTCGAATCGCTGTGGGCGCGGGGCCTGCGCCTCGAGTTCACCGCCCCTGCGGTCGGTCGGGCCTGGGTAGCCGACCTCAGCTCTGCGGGACACGCGCTCGCAGTGATCTGCCACGCGCCGGGACAGTCCTTCCTGGTCGACGCATCGACCGGAGAGCGCCTCGATGCCGGTACCGACCATCGGGCGCGGGTCGAAGCCATGTGGCTGACGTGGTCCCGGCTCAGCTACCGCGTGCTGCGCAACGCGCTGTTCGACGGCGGTTGCGACAGCGAGGCCTTTTCGAGCGCAGTGCAGTGGCTGCAGGGCGAGAAGGACGCTCACGCCGCGGACATCGACTGGTCCGATCCGCACGCTTGGGGCTCGGGTGTGCGCAACCAGTGGGTCGCTGTGCGCGAGTGGGTGCAGGTGTCCCAGGCCGAGGCGTGGCGCGCTCACCGCGATCACCGCTGGCATCTGGCGTTCTGGTGCGAGACCGGCATCCCCGTCGGGGCATTGATCGACGGTGCGCTGCAACGGCCCGAGCTGGAGCCCCACTGCACTCCCGAGCAGTGGGCGGCACTGCAGGATGCCGCCGCGGCAGCCCCTGACGTCACAGCGGAGCTCTCGGCGACGAACTGGGCACCGGGCGCGAGCTGGTACGAGCGGATGTACCTCTCACCGTTCACATCGCTCGAGCAGATCCTCGGCTGTCCCCCGGATCCCGACCTCATCAGTGAGGCACTGGAGCGGCCCGTCGAGCGGCGCGCGAAGAGACCCTGGTCGCCGGGACTGCTGCCGCTCACCCCGCCTGATCGGGCTTACCCACGTCCGATGCCGCCGTGCCCGCAGGCCGGCTGGCCGCCGCAGACCGACCGTTACTGGTGGCCCGAGGCAGCGCCGCTGGCTGAAGCGTCGTCCGCTGAGGTTTCGTCATGAGCGCCCCGCGCGCGGCCTGGTGGACGCTCACTGTCGGGCTGGCTGCGTTGCCGCTGGCGATCATTGCGGCACGCAGCGACTCCGCTGGTGCGCAGGCCGCGGTGGCGCCGGTGTTGAGCTGTCCCGCAGGGATGGCGCTCGACAGCGCCACCGGGTCGTGCCTCACGCAGCGAATCGAGACTGCGCTCCGTCCGTCGAGCTGCCCGGCGGGATCGACACAGGTTCCCGGCCAGTACGGCGGCCACGTGTGCCAGACCAAGGTGACCAGCACGGTGAACACCGGTCAAACCCGGCAGGTGTACAGCCACACGACCTACGCGAACGTGTGGGTGCCGACCGGCACCGAGCGAGTCCAGACCGGCACGAAACGCGTCTGGATACCGCCGCGGACGACCGTGGAACCGCTGGTGCCGCCGCTGCGGGTGCAGACCGGCACCACCCGGCGGTGCGACTTCGACCCGGTCTCGGGCCAGCAGTACAACTGCCGAAACGTGCCGGTCTACGGCTACCAGACGACCCAGACGGTCACCGTTCCGGGCTACTGGAGCGAGACGCCCATCTACGAGACACGCGAAACCGGCTACTGGGACCGGGTGCCCACCATCCACTACACCACCGAGCCGATCTACGAGACCGTGGTGGAGTGGGTGACGTCGGCGGCGACGCAGGGCGCGTGCCCGTCAGGCTGGCAACCCGCCGGCAGCCAGTGCTCGCGCACCGTCTTGGGCCAGCCCTCTGCTGCGCCGACGCAGAGCTGCCCGTCAGGCTCGGTTCCCCGCTACGGCGACGCGTTGGGCGGCACCGGGCCGTCGGCGCTGACATGCCAGTCGAGCGCCCCCGGTTCTGACACGAACACCGGCACCTCCCAGGACGACAGCGGCGGCTCGGAGACCTCGCCTGACGGCGGGGCGCGGCCGTTGCATCACTTGGCCGGCGAGAGCGATGAACGGCTCGCCGAACTGGGCATCCATCGCTGCGCCGACGGGCTGCTGTCGTATGTGGCGTGCGACGAGCTGCCCGGACGCACGTGGGACAGCGACCCGGGCATCTGCGACGGCATCGAGGGCACCACCTACCGGCCCGACCACGGCGGCAGCTGCGTCACTGGCAGCGACTTGCTCAACAAGTGCACGACGCCCGGCGACTGCGAGGAGACCACCATCCGCACCTACTGCCCCGCCATCGGGGAGCTGGCGGACACCCAGATCCAGGAGCACGCTCACCCAGACCGCGGTGCGGAGACCTACCGGGTGTGCATCTTCGACTGCTCGAGCTTCGGCACCCTGCCGCAATACGTGCAGTCGCGCATCAACGGCTCCTACGACTACGCCTGCCTGCCGTCGCCCGAAACGGAGACGTCCCCGACGGATACGGCATCGCCGTCGACGACTGCCGCCGCCACCACCACGTCGGTCGGGCCGGAAGACGTAGACGGCGCAGGCGATCCGCCCGACACCGGCGGACCCGACGTCACCGTGGCCACGACGCTGCCGACGACCACCACCACAGCTCCCGCTTCGCAGTGCTTGCGACTGCCGCCGCGGCCTCTGGTTCACGCCGATGCGGCTGCGCTGGGGTGGGAGTCGCGTGTGCGCTCGGGCGATGTGGTCTCGTCGCCCCAGCGTCACCTGCCCGGCGGCGGCCGGTTCCTGCAGGTGGCGCCGGGGCGCGGCTGGATGCGAGCGCTGCACATCGTGCAGATCAGCGATCCGAACTGCACGTGGACCGTGACGCAGGTGCGCACCGCCTGGTCTGAGCTGCGGCCGTGGATCGTCGCCGAGCGCCAGCGCATGGAGGCCGAACCGAGCACTGCGCATCTCGTCGAGCGTTGGAGGGCGCTTGCGGCCGATCAGCAGCAGTTGTTGCGCCAGTGGCACCGGCCCGGCGCAGCTCCCGCTGAGGTCGTGTGCGCGATTGCCGATGCCATCGCTGCCACGGCATCAGCCGACTGCGGCTGGCTGTTCAGCCACCCGGGGGCCTACGCCTGGCGCTTCGACGCCTGCTTCGAGGTCGCCCCCGCACCGGGACAGGCGGGCTCGGGCGGGGGCAGCCCGCCGGCAAGCGGCGACTGCTGGACGACGCTGGCTTCGGGGGCGGACTGGATCCGGCCGGTGAGCGACTACGCGGACGGTCGGGTGACGGTCACCCAGGGCGGTACGCGGCCGTGACGTCGCCTGCGCATCCCGGCTACGGGACCGATGACCCGGCGCCGGCCTCGGCGGGCGCGCGGCGCACCGGCATCGAGCCGTGGCGAGTTGCTGTCTCAGCGGCGATTGTCGCCATCGTCGTGGCGGCCATCTGGCTCTGGGGCCGCCCGCACCGCGAGCCTCCTCGTGCGCTGGTGGCGGTCACCGCTGAAGCGTGGCTCGCAGGCCAGCCGGCGGGAGCCTTCGAAGCGGTGACCGTTCCCCAAGAGCTCGCCGGGCACATGGCCGATCCCGACTCGATCGCGGGCAGCGTCGTCGCATTCGACGTGCCGGCGGGGATTCTCGTCTCGCCTGCCCTGCTAGGTCCGCCCGATGGCGCTTCGGGCACACGCACCGTCATCCGGTTGAGCGCGGACACCTCCGCGTGGCCCGAGCCTGGCCCGCGCGCGGGGAGCCGCGCCGTGGTGGCGGGAGTGCTGGGCGGCTGCGCGCTCGACGTAGCCACCCTGGCCGGCGGTGCCGAGGGGAGCATCGTGGTGCACGTCGATCCTTCCGAGGCAGCGCGTTACGCACGCGCCGCAGAGCTCGACGGTCTCGTGGTCTGGCCGGCGCCGCCCGACGGCTGGCCCGAGTGCCGATCGGTGGGGGGCTGAAGCGTGCTGCTGGTGCTGTGCGACGCAGCGCTGGGTTCTGCGACGCGCGACTGGGTGCGCGACGCGCTGCAGTCGGGGCTGTCCGCTGTGGCGGGCCGGGTCTGGATCGGTGCCGATGTGGTGTCGATGCCTCGTCCGGACGGCACCGCTGAGCCGTGCATGGCGTGGCTGACCAGCGGCGACGAGCCCGATGTCATCGCGGCAGCAGCGGCTGCCTCCAGCGAAGTCGTGCTCGTGCTCGGCTCACCTGCTGCTCGAGCCACGGCCAGCGCGTCGAGCGGCGCTCACGCAGCGCAGGCGTGGCGAGCGGCTGCCCCAGGAGGCATTCCCCGAACAGCGGTGTGGCTGCCGACCGCAGGCGGTGGGCGCGGTGACCCCACCGGCGAGCTGTCCGCCGCGCTGGGAGTGAACCGGATCGTGCGCGTCAAGCTGGTCGAAACGCGCGGTGCGTACCGGCAGCTTCACCGGCTGGGGCGCTCGCTGGCCGCATCAGCATGCGCCCCGCAGCGGCTCGACCGTTCTGACGGCGACGTCCGGCGGCGCACGGCTGCCCGCGCCGCCACCGACGCACTCTCCGAACTGCTGGATGAGCCCGACATCGAGGAATTCCAGATACGCGGCGGCGAGTCGATGCTCGTGCAGTACGCAGACGGCCGGGTGGAGCGGCGGCCGTCGCCCTTCGCTGCGGACGAAGACCTCATCGAATCCGTGCGCTTTCTGGCGAGCTATTCCGGTGACCGGCCCCAGCGCTTCGACGAACTGGACCCGCGCCTCGATGTGCGGATCGGCGATCGCTGGCGCCTCCATGCCGAGGCGTTCGTGACCAGCCCGCCCAACGTGGTGCTCCGCTCGAACATGGCGGGCCGCATGCGCCTCGATGATCTCGGCGTCGTCTCCGACGAACTGGGCAGCGTGCTCATCGAGGCCATCGCGGGGCGGGTGCGCGCCAACGTGGTGGTCGCTGCGGCCATGGGCGGGGGCAAGACCACGCTGTGCCAGGCGCTGCTGGCGGCGGTGCCCGATCACGAGCGCATCGACACCATCGAGGACACGCCCGAGCTGCGACTGGCCGAGTACGGCATTCACCCCAACACCTACGAGCGGCTGACCCGCGACGCCAACCAGGACGGCCACGGCCGTCATTCGATGGCCGACCACATCCGCGATGCCAAGCGGGCCAATGCCGCCAAGCTGGTCGTCGGCGAGATCCGCGGCGAGGGCTGCGAGGCGCTGCTGGATGCGATGTCCTCGGGCCTCGACGGCTGCCTGGTCACGCTGCACTCCCAGCCCGGCAAGGGCGTCTTGGAGAAGCTCGTGGCGTACGCCTGCTCCGAGGGTGCTGAACCCGACTATGCGCGCCGCCAGATCGCCGCTGCAGTGGATCTGTGCGTGTGGATGGGCCGCAACGACGCAGGGGAGCGGGTGGTCGCCGATGTGACGCAGCTCACCGGCATCGACGACCTCACCGGCGTGATCTCCACGACCTGCCTGTGGGCCTTGCGGCCGGGCGACCGCTGGTCTACCCCGGCCGGCCGCCCCGCGGGCCGCATGGCAGAGGTCTACGCCTCTGCCGGCCTCCCCGAAGCGGGCGGCCACACCGAGCTGCCGACCGTGTACTCCCAGATCGTCGATGTTCCGTTGACACCCAACCTCGCGGCGTCCGAGCCCGCCGGAGCAGCATCGCCTCGGGCGGTTCGCGCATCCGACGGGGGATCCATGCCCGGGTCCGCCGCCACCGCCGTGCCGTCATCAGCCGCGCCAGCGGTGCAGGCACCTGCGCCGCCGCAGAAGACCGCCGCGTCGACGGCCGTCCGTGCGTCGGTCACGCCGCAGGAAGATGCGCCCGCGTTCGACCCGGCACCGCGCGGCGGTGCACAGCGGGTTGCCGCCCTGTGGGATCCGGGCCCGCTCGTGCCGATCGACGATCCACCGCCGTACGAGCCGCTCGTTGCCGAGGACGGCGCGTGCTGAGGCTCGCGGCGTTCGGGGCGGCCGGCTGCGCTGCGGCGCTGTGGTTGGTTCTCGCCGATGCCGCCCCGGAAGGCCGCCGCGACGGCAGCCCGACACGCTGGCCGTGGACAGTGACCGGCCTTGCAGCATTCGTCGCCGGATTGGCGTTCGGACCCGCCGCCGCCGGCCTCGCGGGTGCTGTCGTAGGCATCTGTGCATGGTGCGCGGCGCTCATCGCCCGCAGCCGTCGGCGTGTCGCCGCGGCGGAGTCGGTGGCGCAGTTCGCGTCGATCCTGTCCAATCAGGCGCAGGTATCGCGCACCGTGGTCGATGCCCTCGAGACTGCGGCACCACTCGCTACCGGCCCCATTGCCGACACGGCTGCCCGGTTCGTCTCAGAGTGCCGCAGCGCGGGCGTGGATGCCGCTGCGCAGCGATTCGCGACGGGCACCGAGGGTGCTGTCGCTGCATGGCTGGCCGACGCCGTGGCTGTTGCCGCATCGAGCGGCGGCGAATGGGTGCCCATCTTGGGTGTGCTCGAGTCCGAAGCAGCCGAAGACGCGGCCACCGCGCGCCACTTCCACCGTCACGTCGCGGCGAACCTGCCCCAGCTCGGCCTGTCAGCCGCACTGGGCTCGGCCGTTGCCCTCGGCAGCGCGCTGGTGAGTCCCGAAGCGTGGGCGTGGCTGACCGGGGCGCAAGGCCAACGGGTCGGCCTCGCAGCCGTCACCATCGCAGCGGCGATTTGCGCCCGCCCGCTGGCCTCAGCCTGGGAGCTGACCCGGTGAGCGTGGCTCCGCCGTCGCTGGGGGTGCTCGTGTTCTGGATCCTCGCGGGGACGGGCGCGGTCGCGGCGATGGGATTGGCTGCAGACAGCGGGCGGCGTCGCCGCAACCGTCGGCGACTGGCCGCGCTGGGCTGGACCACGCCACGATTGGCCGTGCTGGCGTTGGTAGTTGCCGTGAGCGCGGTCGGCATCGCCTTCGTCGCCAGCAGCCGATTCTCCGAGGAGGCCGCTGCGTCGCCCGCGCTGGCGCTGGCATGGTCGTTGCTGGCAGCGGTTGCGGTCGCCTGGGCGGTGCCTGGGCTGGTGGCAAGCTCGGCGTTGTCGGGCAATCGTCGCCGGCTGGATGGTGCCGTGCTGCTGTGGCTTCGCCGCATCCGGCTGTTCGTGGCGTCAGGGCACCCGATCAGCGTGGCGGTGCTCGACGCGGCCGAGCGTGTCAGCGACCCCGCGTTCGCGCCGGCGGCCGGTGCTGTCAACGCAGCGGTGCTCGGCGGGCGCGACCCGCTGTCCGCGGTCGCTGCGCAGTTGGCCGACTCGCCGACGGCATCGCTGCTGCGCACGGTGGACGTCGCCGAGCGCTCGGGCGCTGCGGCGTCGCAGCTGCTCGACCGCGTGCTCGACCGTGTCGTGCGGGCCATGGACGACCGCCGCCGCGAGGCCATCGACCGCCTCGGCCGCTCGGTCGGCGCCTCCGCCTCGCTGCTCGCCGTAGTGGCGTCCGCCGTGGTCATGGTGACCATCGTCATGACCCTCCCCTCGGTGTGAACCAGCCGATGAGCGCCGCATGCCAGACCTCCAACGCAAGGAACCCGATCGCCCGCGGGAGCGGGCAAGGAGCAGAAACATGGATTCACCGGTAACCAAGCTGATCTTCATCGCCGCCGCCGTCGCCGCTTCGGTGCTGGTGGTGACGGTCATGTGGACCACCCTGGGCGCCAACGCCCCGCAGACGAGCGGCATCGCCGACAAGTCCAAGATCACAACCGAGGCGCTCTGCGATGCCGTCGATGGCACATGGACTGCCGCCAACACACCCCCGTGCGCGTAGCAGTCGACGACAGCCGGGGTTTGCGTTGCGCCTGTCCATGCACCACCTCCGGTTGACCCATTGCGGCAGTCCGTTGCCCTCCCATCGTCGATGAACCGTGGATAGCTCGATCTCGATCCTGCGGCTGTTCAGCGTGCTGGCGGTGTTCATGGCGTTGGTGATCTCGCTGTTCGCTCGCCAGGTCGGTGCTGCGGCGGCGCAGGGCGCGGCCGACGCCGCGGCTATCGCTGTTGCCGACTTGGTGTCGTCCGACTGGGACTGCACCGAGGCCGGCCTGCCCGCAGACGCGGCGGCTACGGCGGCGAGGGCGGCAGTGGACCGCACGGCGCAGCTTGCTGCCGTCCAGCCCACGGCCGTCGAGGTGCGTGCCGACGGCACGTGCTCGGTCATCGTCACGGTGCGTGTTGAATCAGCAGGCTGGCTCGGTTCGCGCGGCGCGCGCGGCGTGGCCTGCCGACGGCCGACGTCAGCTGAGGGCGCGGCACTGCGAGCCCCGATAGTCCCGCCGTGCTGAGCGACAAGTCGCTCCGGCGGCGGAGCCAAGCGCCTGGGTCACGAAACCCATCGAAGCGAGTGAGCAGAGCATTCCTGTGGAGGAATCTGACGCATGGATGAGGGCGTCGGGATGCTCAGCGTGGCGGCCGTGCTGGTGCTCGGCATCTGGCTGGTGGACTACTCGGGCGACGCCACGCGCGCCACGGCCAGCGTCCGAGCGGCGAGCATCGAAGCTGCCCAGTACGCCGCCAGCGCACTCGCGTCGCCGCCGTCGGGCACCACCGACGCCGCACTGGACGGCCATGCCGCGGGCATCGCCGAGCGCGTCGTGGCTGCAGCGGCCATCTCCGACTGCAACACCGCCGATCCCGGCTATGGCGTCGCCGCATCGGTTCATCGCCTGCCAGGCCTCGCCGAGCCGGCGGCAGTCAGCGTGCAGGTGACCTGCCCGCTGGCCGTCTCGCCGTTGTTCGCCGACACCGTCCGATTCCGAGCGGCCGTGCCGGTGCCGGCGCCGCCAGGTGCGGGTTCGTGAGCGCGCTGCCCGATCCCGACGGAGACTCCGCCGG
>JAPPKQ010000282.1:0-4601 GCA_028819945.1 bacterium
GCCTCCGGTCCTCCCAGGAAGGCGGCGCGCAGCAGGTCCTCACGCTGCCGCAGGTCCTCCGAGCGCCCCTCGAAGACGACCCTGCCGTTCTCGAGGAACATGGCGCGGTCGGCGAGGTCCAGGGCCAGGCTCACGGACTGCTCGACCACCAGCATCGTGCGGCCCTGCTCGCGGAGCCGCGCCAGCGCGCCGAGAAGTTCCTGCACCACGATCGGCGCCAGGCCGAGGCTCAGCTCGTCGATCAGCAGCAGTTCCGGCCGGTGCTGGAGGACCATCGCCAATGCCAGCATCTGCCGCTGGCCGCCCGACAGGTCACGAGCGGGGTCGGCGAGACGCTCGGTGAGGGCGGGGAAGACGGCGAGCACCTCCTCCTGGCGTTCCAGAATCTCGGCGCGGCGGAGACCTGCGCCGATGAGTGCGGCCTGCAGGTTGTCGCCGACGCTGAGGGGCGCGAAGGTTCCCTCGCCGCCGCGCAGTTGCACCATGCCCACTCTGAAGCGGGTCTCGGGCTCGGAGTAGGTGATGTTCCTCGTCCCGAGCCGCACCGCCCCCTCGGTGGGCGTCAGCAGGCCGCCGAGCGTGCGCAGCAGCGTGGTCTTGCCGGCGCCGTTGGCGCCGAGGAGGGCCACCGTCTCGCTGCGCGCCAGCGAGAAGCTCACGCCGAACAGCACCCGAACGTGGCCGTAACCGGCGGAGAGGTTGCGTACCTCCAGAAGGGGGGCTGCCCGCGATCGGGACTTCACCGCCGAAAGTCTGCCCCATCGGGCGCCCGCGAGCCCGAAATTGGCCACGGTGGCGCCGACGGCGGAGCGACACCGGGACTTCGAGAGCGCGCCGCCCCATCTCAGCCACTACCAGACTGCGGCGTCGTCTAGCGTGGATCGTCGTGGGAGGGCGATCGCAAATCGTGCGCTCGTGGATCGCGCTGCCGGTGGCGCTGCTCCTGGCCGTGGCCTGCGGGGGAGGGGCGGAGACCTCCGGTGGTGGCACCAGAACGACCGGTGGCACCCGGGAGGCGGCTCCGGAGAGCGCGGCCGATCCGGGCGGCGAACCACCGCCGGCGGAGAGTGAGGACCTTGCCGGCGCTCGGGTATCGGCGGCGGATGCCGGCGAGGCGGCCGGCGGGACGTCGACCGCAGCCGAGCCCACCGGCTCCTCCGACAGCGTCCCCAGCGAGACGACCGCGACCGCCCCGGAGGGCGAGACAGTCGCGGCGCCGCCGGCGGCGGATGGCGGAGAAGCGACGTCGGATTCCGACGGTGCGATCCCGGCCAACGTCTATGCCGATCCCCGGGGCGGCGTCTTCGCGGAGTTCCAGCAGGGATTCGACCGCGACCACCCGTTCGGCTCGCTGGAGGCCTTCTGCTTCCCGCACGGCGAGGGGGTCGAGCCGTTGCGCGCCACCGACGCCGGCATCGACGCCGAGACCATCACGTTCGTGCACGTACGCACCCGGATCGAGGAGATCGTGGAGATGGGGTTCGCCGCCCCGGTCGGCGACACTGCCGACATGTTCGACACCTTCACCCGCATAGTCAACGAGCGCTGCGGCGGCGTGTGGGGGCGCAAGATCGATCTACGGCTGGTAGAGGTCGCCGCGCTGGGTGTCGGCGGCACCGACATCGACACCCTGCGCAATGCCGCCTGCATCGAGGCCACCGAGGACCACCAGGCCGTCGTGCTGTTGAACTCGACGAGCTTCCAGGGGACCGCCCAGCTCTGCGTCACCGAGGAGCACGATTCCGCCCTGATCACCCACCAGGCCCTGCCGGAGGAGTACGTGCAGCGGGGTGGCGGGCGCCTGCTCACCACCGCGACCACCTTGGAGGGCAATCTGCGGGCGCTGGCCGAATACCTCATCTCGACGGGCGCCCTCGAGGGCCGCCGCGTCGCCGTCGTGGCCTCCAACACGCCGGGGGAGGCGGAGGCGACCGAGGCCAGCCTGGTTGCCACGCTCGAGGCGGCAGGCATCGACGTGCGGGCCTTCGACGTGTTGGACTGCGCGGGCACCTCCGTCTGCTTCGGCGGCATGGCCGAGTCGGTGCAGCGCCTGATCGAGGAGGGCGTCGACGTGCTCTTCCCCACGGTGAACGCCCTCTCGCTACCGGCGTACATCACCGAGATGGTCACGCAGGGCTTCGCGCCGGGCGACGTGCGGTTCTACAACACCGACTTCAACAACCAGGGCAACGAGATCGTGTCGGGCCTGATCGTCACCTTCGGCGGCGAGGCGGCCGGCGAACTCTACGACGGCACGGTGCTGCTGGTGCACGGGGACTCGGGCCGCTACCGGTTGCCCGAGTACCCCCCGGCGACGGCATTCGACGAGATGTGCATGCGCGAGCACGCGGAGAACTCCGCCATCGGCGAGTACTACGACCCGCGGGATCCTGTCGAGACCAACCAGCACGGCATGGTGGGCCTCGTGTGCAGCATCTACCGGGTGGCACTGCGCGGTCTCTACGACGCCGGACCCAACCCCAGCCGGGCCGACATCTTCGCCGCCCTGGAGAACCTCGGGCCGGTGGACCTCGTCAGCATGCTGCCGGGCTCTCTGGCACCCGGCAAGTGGACGATGGGCGATTCCCTGCAGCCGGTGACCTTCCGCTACCCGTGCCCCTTCGAGGGCATGGGCACCACTGCGGGCGCCTGCCACGTGCCGAACGACTACAGCGAGTTGCTGGTCGGGGTGAACTGACCGGCGCCCGGCGCCCGGCGCCCGGCCCCGGCCGCGTCGCGCCTTTTCGTCTAGCTTGGATGATTGTGAGAGCGCGATCATTCGCGGGACGCGCCTGCGCGGTCGCGCTGGCCGCGGCTCTGCTGGCCACCGCCTGCGGGGGCGGGACGGCGGAGCCCGACATCTCTCCCGCGGCCGCTCCGGCCCCGGCAGGCGGCGACACCCCCGCAAGCGACGGCGCCGAGCGCGACGACACCGGGACGCCCGCTACCGAGCCCGCGCCGCCCACGGCCGGTGACACCGCCGGGCCCGCCGACACAGCCGACGGACCCGGCGACGAGGGCCGCAGCGAGGTTGTCGCGGACGACGATGCGCCGCCACCCGCGCCGGCGGACGGCGGCGAGACGGCGTCGTTCGAGACTGTCCCCACCGCCCCGGAGACCTCCGAGGGTGACGCTCCCGCCGAGCCGAGTGCCGACACCACCGAGGTGAGCGAGCCGCCGCCGAACATCTACGACGATCCGCGCGGCGGCATCTTCGTGGAGTTCCAGCGGGGCTTCGATCGCGACCACCCGTTCGGTTCGCTCGACGCCTTCTGCCTGCCGCATGACCCGCCGGCGGAACAACGGCGGGCCACCGACGCTGGCATCGGCGCTGACAGCATCACGCTCGTGCACATGCGCACCCAGATCGAGGAGCTCATGAGCAGCGGTTTCGCCGTCGATGTGGGGGATCCGACGGACATGTTCGACACACTGACCCGCATCGTGAATGAGCGCTGCGGCGGCGTGTGGGGGCGCCAGATCGATCTCCGGGTCGTCGAGGTGTCGGCGCTGGGCGTCGGCGGCGTGGACATCGACACGTTGCGCAACGCCGCCTGCATCGAGGCCACCGAGAACCACGACGGCGTCATCGTGATGAACGCCACGACCTTCGCGGGCACCGCCCAGCTGTGCATCACCGAGGAGCACGATTCCGTCCTCATCGGCCATGAGCCCCTTCCGGCGGAGTACCTGCGGCGCGGCGGCGGGCGGCTGCTCACGACCGCCACCACCCTGGAGGAGATCCTGAACGCCCTGGCGGCCTACGTCCTCGATACCGGCGCCCTCGAGGGCCGCCGGGTCGCCGTCGTGGCCCCCAACACCCCGGGTGAGGCCGAGGCGGTCGAGGGCAGCCTGGTGGCGGCCCTGGAGGCGGCGGGCGTGGATCTGCGGGTCTTCGACGTTCTCGACTGCGCCGGCACGTCCTTCTGCGTCGGCGGACTGGCCGAGTCCGTCCAACGCCTCATCGAGGAGGACGTGGATGTGTTGTTCCCCACGCTCAACGCGGTCTCGCTGCCGGGCTACATCAACGAGATGGTGACGCAGGGGCTCGAGCCGGGCGACGTGCAGATCTACAACTCCGACTTCAACAGCCAGGGCAACGAGGTGGTGGCCGACCTGATCCTGACCTTCGGCGGCGCCGCGGCAGGCGAACTCTACGACGGGTCGGTACTGCTGGTGACCACCGACCAGGGCCGCTTCCGCGATCCGGGCTGGGAGCCGTCGCCATTCGGTGAGATGTGCATGCGGGAGTACCGGGAGAACTCGCCGCTCGGCGAGGACTACGACCCGCGACACCCCGTCGACACCAACAAGTACGGGATCCTGGGCCTCATCTGCAGCGAGTACCGGGTGGCCCTCCGGGCCCTCTACGACGCCGGTCCCAATCCCAGCCGCGCCGACATCGTCGCCGCTCTGGAGAACCTCGGGCCGGTGGACGTGGCATTCATGCTGCCGGCGTCCCTCGCTCCCGGCAAGTGGGCGATGGGCGACTCGCTGCAGCCGGTGACGTTCCGGCGTCCTTGCCCCTTCGAGGGTCTCGGGACCAAGAACGACATCTGCCTGCTGCCGAGCGACTACGACGAACTGCTCGTGAAGGTCAA
>JAPPKQ010000282.1:4611-7031 GCA_028819945.1 bacterium
CTGTTTAAGTTAAACTGAGCCACCGGCGGGGCCGGCGGGCGGCGCCGGTGGCCGGCGCTCCGTTCAGGGGCGCCGGGGGAACCGGCTGAAGTCGGGGGGCGTGCGATTCACATAGCTGTCCCGGCCGTGCTGGGCCTCGTCGGTCTGGTAGAAGAGCAGGGTGGCGTCGCCGGCCAGTTGCTGGATGCCGGCGAGACCGTCGTCGGCGGCGTTCATTCCCGCCTTCAGCATGCGCAGCGCCAGCGGTGAGTGCTCGAGCATGCGGCGGCACCAGCGCACCGTCTCGATCTCGAGTTCCTCGAGCGGGACGACCGTGTTGACGAGCCCCATGTCGAGCGCCTCCGCCGCGCCGTACTGGCGGCACAGGAACCAGATCTCCCGGGCCTTCTTCTGGCCCACGTGCCGGGCCAGCAGGCCCGAGCCGTAGCCGCCGTCGAAGGAGCCCACCCGCGGGCCGGTCTGGCCGAAGACGGCATTGTCGGCGGCGATGGTGAGGTCGCACACGATGTGCAGCACGTGCCCGCCGCCGATGGCGTAGCCGGCAACCATCGCCACGACCGGCTTCGGCGTCCGGCGTATCTGAACCTGCAGGTCGAGCACGTTGAGTCGGCCGATGCCCTTTCGGGCCACCTCGTCGTCGCCGAGATAGCCGTCGTCTCCCCTGATGCGCTGATCGCCTCCCGAGCAGAACGCGAGGTCTCCCGCGCCGCAGAGGATCACCGCACCGATGCGATCGTCGTCACGCGCCCGGTTCAGGGCGTCGGACAACTCGAACAGCGTCTGGGGTCGGAACGCATTGCGGACCTCGGGGCGCCGGATCGTCAACCTGGCGATGCCATCGGCGGTTGCGTAGCCGATGTCACCGTAGGACTCACCGTCGTCCTGCCAGTCGGCGCCGGGTCGGATGAGGCTCTCAGCGGGATCGGCGGCGCCCCGCGGCCGGGGAGCCGAGAAGTGGTCCGGGCCGCTGGATGGTGAGGTTTGGCTGGAGGGGTTCACGGGTCCTCCCGGTTGGACGGCGTCGGGCTGCCGCACGGCGCCACCGAAGGGGCGGCTCGGCAGCGTCTGACACGGTATTGCCCGCCGAACGAAGTGACGCGGCAACCCGGCGTGCCCGGGCGGCGGCGGCGAGCGGCGCGCCCGGTCAGCCGAACGTCTCGAGGAGTTTCATGCCGCCGCCGGGCTCGAGCCCGAGCCCCGGTCCGGCCGGCAACTGCACAGCGCCGCCGCGCACCGCCGGCGGCTCGCACACGTCGCTGCGCAGCAGCGCCGAGGTTCCCAGGCCCGCGGCGGGCCCTGCGGCCACGGCGGCGACGTGGGCGGCGGTCGCCACGCCGACGGCGCTCTCCATGAAGGAGCCGATGATCGCGCCGGTGCCGGTCTCGGTCAGTGCAGCCGCGGCCCGCAGCACGGCGACCGGGTCGCCGAGGGCCGAGGGCTTCAGGACGGCGGCTGCCACGCCGAGCGGGAGGTGGCGGTGAAGTTCGGTCAGCGGCGGGAGGCTCTCGTCGGCGGCGATCGGGACGTCGCTGCCTTCCTGCAGTCGTCGGAGCTGCGCGAGGCCTCGAACGGGCTCCTCCACCAACTCGGGCTCGAATCGAGCCAGAGCCCTCAGGGCGTCGCCGGCGGCCGCGCCCCAGGCGCCGTTGGCGTCGAGGCGCAGTGCCGCGTCCGGAGCGGCCTGCCTCAGCGCCGCCACGCGGGCCACGTCGTCGGGCAGGGGACCTGTGCCGACCTTCATCTTGAGGGTGCGGTGGCCGGCGGCGCCGGCGGCGGCGGCGGAGACTGCCACCGATTCGGGGGAGTCACCCTCCACGAGCGCGGCGGTGGGCACCGGGCCCGCCGGCGATCCTCCCGGAGCCGCCAGGAACGAAGCCAGGGACACGCCGCGGCGGCGGGCCGCCAGATCGGAGGCCGCACCGGCGACTGCCGCCCAGGCGCAGGGCACCTCGCGCAGCGTCGCCCCGGCGCGGGCGGCCAGCGTCTCGGGCTCCTCGCAGGGCGCAGCGGTTCGCAGCCAGCCGGCCAGCGCTGCGGCGGTGGTCTCCAGATCCGGCCCGTGCCAGCCCGCCAGCGGGGCGGCGTCCCCCCATCCCGCCCGGCCGTCCCGGTCGCGCAGGCGTACGAGCAGGCCGCGCCGGTACCTGAGCGGTCCGCGACCGGTCGCGAGCGGCTCCCGCAGCGGCAGCGCGTAGCTGTAGAGCGCAGCCCCGGCCCCGCTCCCGTCGCCATCGGTGGCGTCGGGCTCGCCGGCGGGGGAGCGGTTCATGCACGGCCGAGGGAGCGGATCACGGCGTCCCGCACGGACCTCTCCACGAGCCGGTGCTGCGCCACGTTCGCCTCGGTGTCCACGGGGACCTCGATGACCCCGATACCCCCGGAGTGCCTGCAGACTGCCAGCGCCTCGCCCAGGGCCGTGG
>JAPPKQ010000282.1:7041-9704 GCA_028819945.1 bacterium
CCGACGCCCTTCACCACTGCGGACAGATCGGCGCCGTGAGGTGTGCCGAAGAACTGCTCGAAGACCGGTTCGGGGACCGCCTCGGCGACCGGGAGGAACGAGAAGATGCCCCCGCCGTCGTTGTTCGGCACGACGATCGTGAGATCGATCCCGAGTCGGGCGGTGCCGAGCAGTCCCCCGAGGTCGTGCAGCAGCGCCAGATCTCCCGCCAGCAGGACCACCGGATCGCCGGCCGCTGCGGCCATCCCTGCGGCAGCCGAGGTGACGCCGTCAACGCCGTTCGTGCCCCGGTGCGCCACGACCCGCGGTGCTCGAGCGTCGGGCGCCAGGAAGGCGTCCAGATCTCGGACGGGCATGCTGTTGGAGGCGTAGAGAACGGTGTCGGGCTCGAGTGTCTCGCCGAGCAACCGCGCCAGTCCCGCCTCGAGGAGCGGCCCGCCCTGCAGGGTCGCCGTGATCGTCTGCTGAGCGGTCGACTCGGCGCGACGCCAGGAGTCGGTCCAGGCGGTCGCCGACCGCCCCGACTCGAGCGCGGCCAGGACGCCCCGCGCCAGCGCACCGAGGGGGCTGCGCCACCGCCCCGCGGGCACCGTCGTGGGCTCCTCCCAACGGTCCAAAGGGTCCACGAGCCAGATCTCCGCTCCCCAGCCCGCCAGGCCTTCCCGCAGCGCCCGCGCGGCGGTGGGGTGGCCGGCCCGGACGAGCACGTCGGGAGTGTGCCCGTCCCAGAACGGCCGGGTGCGGGCCAGGTGCTGACCGGCTGCCACGATCGTGGCGGCCGAGGCGCCCCCGGTGCGCAGGCCGGAGGCGGCATCGGCGAGAAGCGGCCAACCGGCGAGCGCCGCCAGCTGTTTCACGGCGCCGGCGTCGGCACCGGAGAGGTCCGACGGTCCGACCGCCAGCACGCCCCGTTCCCGGTTGCGCACGAGGTCGGCCAGCTGCGCCACCTCGCCGGCGTCGGCTGCCGGCAGCGGCGGTGGCCTCGGCGACTCCCTGCCGGCGGGCCCACCGACCGGCTGCCCATCGAGGGGCTCGAGCGGCTCGCGCAGCGGGGCATTCAGGTGGACCGGTCCACCGGGCGGACCGAGCGCGGCGGCGACCGCTCGGTGCGCGGTGAAGCGGGCGTGGCCGGGACCCACCTCGCCGGATACCGGCAGGTCGGCCGACCAGCGCGCGTGCCCGCCGTACAGGCCGATCTGGTCGATGGTCTGGCCGGCACCGCGGTCGCGCAACTCCGGCGGGCGGTCGGCGGTCAACACCACCAGGGCCACCCCGTCGTAGAACGCCTCGGTCACCGCCGGCAGGTAGTTGGCGGCCGCACTTCCCGAGGTGCAGATCAGGGCGACGCACTGACGCTCGGCCTTGGCGAGGCCGAGCGCGAAGAAGCCGCCGGCGCGCTCGTCCAGTTGCACCCAGCAGCGCAGCCGCGGCTCCGCGTGGGCGGACAGCACCAGCGGTGCCGAGCGCGAGCCCGGCGAGCAGACCACGTGGCGCACGCCCCGGTTCGCCAACTCCTCGAAGAACGCACCGAAGTACTCGTATGCGGTCACTGCTCGCGAACGCCTCCGAGTGGTGCGTCGTCGGTGACCGCCGGAACTGCGTGCAGCTTCGAGGCGGTCTCGCGCAGCTCCGCGGTGGGATCGGATTCCTCGACCACGCCGGAGCCCGCGAAGAGCGCTATCTCGTTGGTCACCGGATCCAGCAGGCCCGAGCGGAGCGCCATGCAGAACTCGCCGTTGCCGGCCAGGTCGGTCCACCCGACGGGGCCGGCGAACCAGCCGCGGCCCGCCGGCTCGTGGCGGCGGAGGAAGTCCAGCGCGGCGGCCACCGGCTGGCCCGCAACCGCGGGAGTCGGATGCAGGGTGCCGGCAAGTTGCAGGACGGCGCCCGGAGGGGTGGCGAAGCGCCCTCGCACGGGGGTGCAGAGGTGCTGGATGCCGGGCAGGGCGCGGACGTAGGGCTCGGGCGGGCAGGGATCCAGCACGACTCCGACGCCGGTCATGCCCTCGCGCAGGTGCTCGACCACGGTGTCGTGCTCGCGCCTCTCCTTGCCGCTGGCCAGCATCGCGCCGGCCAGAGCGGCGTCCCGGATGGGATCCTCGTCGCGGGGGCACGATCCGGCCAGGGCATCGGCCTCGGCGATGCCGTCGGCGGTCCTGACCAGCAACTCGGGGGTGGCGCCCAGCAGGGTCCGGCCCCCGCCGCTCACGGCGTAGCTGGTCGCGGTGGGGTAGCGGGCCGCCAGCCGCCGCAACAACTCGACGACGGCACCCTCGCCCGGCGAACCGGCGAGACGGACCGTGACCTGCTGTCCAGGTACGACCTTCCCGAGCGCACCCGCCCGGATCTGCCCCAGCGCGGCATCGATCGTGGCCACGTAGCCGTCGTCGGCGCCGTCGCTCGGCCCGAGCAGCACCAGCGGAGTTGGCGGCGGAACCGCCTCGGCGGCGGCCCGCAGCAGTCGCACCGCCCGTTGCGATGCCTCCGCCAGCTGATCCGCCGGCGCCACCACGAGCCAACGCAGCGTCCCCTGCTCGGAGATTCCCAGCAACTCCGGCAGCACGAGCATCCCCGCGCCGAATCCCGCCCAGCGAGACTGCTCGCCGCCGGGCTGCGAGTCGAAGCCGAACCCACCGCACAGGATCGGCCCCCAGGGACCGGCG
>JAPPKQ010000035.1 GCA_028819945.1 bacterium
AACCGCCTACCGGTTGTCCCGACGTTCCGCCGCCAGGACTACATCGGCAACGACTCGCCCAGCTACGTGGGTTACGCCGGCGTCGGCACCACGCCGGCGCTCGCCGACCGGATTCGCCAGGCGGATCTGATCGTGGCGATAGGGACCCGGCTCGGCGACACCGCCACCGGTGGCTACACCCTGCTGGAACCGCCGGTCCCCCGCCAGACGCTCGTGCACATCCACCCCGATCCGGCCGAGCTGGGGAGCGTCTACCGACCGCATCTGGCCATCTGTGCCGGCGCCCCCGAGACGGTCGCAGCACTCGCGGACCTCCACGGCCTGGAGGAGCCGCCGTGGCAGGACTGGGCGGCGGCGGCCCGCACCGAGTACGAGGAGTCGCTGCGCCGCCGGCCGGCTCCCGGCCCGGTGGACTTCGGCGAGGTGATCGGCTGGCTGGACGGCCGGCTGCCGCCCGAGGCGATCCTCACCAACGGGGCCGGCAACTTCTCGCTGTGGCCACAGCGCTACTACAGGTTCAAGCAGTACGGCACGCAGTTGGGTTCCCAGAGCGGCGCCATGGGCTACGCCGTCCCCGCCGCCGTGGCCGCCAAGCTGCACGCCCCCGAGGCCCCGGTGGCGGCCTTCTGCGGCGACGGCGACTTCCTCATGACAGCCCAGGAGCTGGCCACGTCGGTGCAGTACGGGGCGCCGATCATCGTCGTGGTGATGAACAACGGCATGCTCGCCACGATCCGGATGCACCAGGAGCGCACCTACCCCGACCGGCCCAGCGCCTCGGACCTCCTCAACCCCGACTTCGCCGCCTACGCCCGGGCGTTCGGCGGCTTCGGCGCCATCATCGAACGCACGGAACAGTTCCCCGAGGCCTTCGAGCAGGCGCTGGCCTCCGGCGTACCTGCAGTGCTGGAGCTACGGGTAGACCCCGAGGCAATGCTCCCGCACGCCACCCTCAGCGAGATCCGCCGGGCGGCCCAGGCGTCCTAGCGCGGCGCCGGGCCTGCGACCGCCGTGGGTGGCCGCGGGTACCCTCGTGGTCTCTATGGCTTCTCCCAGCCGCCGCGGCGCGCACTACGAGCGGTGGCTGGCGGACTATGCCCGGCGCAGTTCCTCGGCACCGGTGCCGGCGGCGACGGCGGTGCTGTTGCGCCAGTCGCCGGGCGGGCTCCAGGTTCTGCTGCTGCGGCGCAACCCCGCCATGCCGGTCATGGGCGGGGTGTGGGCCTTTCCCGGCGGCCGCGTGGACCCCGAGGACCGGTCCGCGGCGGACAATCCCGACGACCGCTACGAGGTGGCGCGCCTCACCGCGGTCCGGGAGACCGAGGAGGAGGCGGGCCTGCGGTTGGACCCGGGCGCACTCGTACGCTTCTCCCACTGGACGCCCCCGCCGGACTTCGACCACCAACTCGCCACCTGGTTCTTCCTCGCGGCGGCCCCGCCGGAGGCCGTGCAAGTAGACGGGCGCGAGATGTCCGAACACCTCTGGCTGACGCCGGCCGAGGCGATTCGCCGCCACACCGAAGCCGGCGGCACGTGGTTCCTGCCGCCCACCTACGTGACCGTGCACGAACTCCAGGGCTTCGCAACAGTCGGCGACGCCCTAGCGGCGGCTCAGCGGCGCGAGCCGATGTTCTACGACACTCGCCTGCTCACCACCGCCGACGGGGAGGGGGTGGCGCTCTTCGCAGGCGACGCCGGCTACGACACCGCCGACCCCGACGTCCCCGGACCCCGCCACCGGCTGTGGGCGACCGAGGGCCGGCCTTGGCGCCTGGAACGCAGCGGCGACAGCGGGCTCACCTAACATCCCGGCCATGAGCGCAACGGCGGCGGACCTCGCCGGCCTGACCGCCGACGAGGTGGCGCAGCGTGTCGCCGACGGGCGTGTCAACGACGTACCCGACGCTCCGGTGCGCACCCTGGGCGAGATCATCCGGGCGAACGTCTTCACGCCCGTCAACGCCATCCTGCTCAGCCTGCTGGTGCTGATCCTGGTGGCCGGCGCGCCCGGTGACGCCCTGTTCGTCGGCGTGGTGGTGTCCAACAGCATCATCGGCATCGTGCAGGAGCTGCGGGCACGGGCCGAACTGCGGCGCCTCGCAGTGCTCTCCGAACCGCAGGCCCGCGTGCGACGCGACGGCGAGAGCAGCGAGATCGACGTGGGCGGCGTGGTGGCCGACGACCTGCTGGAACTGGCCTCGGGTGACCAGGTGGTGGTGGACGGAACGGTGCTCGCCGCGGTGGGGCTCGAGGTGGACGAGTCGCTCCTGACCGGCGAGTCCGACGCCATCGGCAAGGAACCGGGGGCCCGGGTGATGTCCGGCAGCTTCGTGGCCGCCGGCAGCGGGGTCTACCGGGCCGAGGGCATCGGCGCCGCCTCCTACGCCGCCGCGCTGAGCGAGGAGGCCCGCCGCTTCACCCTCGTGGACTCCGAGTTGCGGCGCGGGGTGAACCGGATCCTGCGGGTGCTGGTGTGGCTGATACCGCCGGCGAGCGCCCTGCTGCTGTGGCGGCTGCTGG
Organism: bacterium; assembly: GCA_028819945.1. GTDB lineage: Bacteria > Actinomycetota > Acidimicrobiia > Acidimicrobiales > CATQHL01 > VXNF01. Next base: position 2,521 of record JAPPKQ010000035.1, read on the forward strand.
GTGCCGAGGACCTCTGGCAGGAGGCTCTGCGCGGGACTGTGGGAGCCGCCGTGGCGATGGTGCCCGACGGGCTGGTGCTGCTCACGTCGCTGGCGTTCGTGGCCGGCGTGATCGCCCTGGCCCGGCGTCGGGCGCTGGCCAAGGAGTTGGCGGCGGTGGAGCTGCTGGCCCGCGTGGACACCCTCTGCCTGGACAAGACGGGCACGATCACCACCGGGGAGATCTCCTTCGAGTCTCTGGAGCCGATGGGCGGTTGGGACGGGGTATCGGCGACCGCTGCCCTGGGGGCGATGGCGACCTCCGACCCCAGCCCCAACGCAACCACCGCCGCGATCGCATCCGCTTGCCCGCCTCCCGACGGCTGGCACGTCTTGGCGGTGAAACCCTTCTCCTCGGCCCGCAAGTGGGCGTCGGCGGAGTTCGCCGACCGGGGACTCTTCTATTTCGGGGCGCCCGACATCCTGCTCGTGCCCTCCGACGGCGAGGCGCGCACCCGGGTGGAGCACTGGGCCACCGCCGGCCGCCGGGTCCTGCTTCTCAGCCGGGCGGAGAACGGGGCCGGCGGCAACGGTCTGGCGTCCGACCGCCACGCTGTGGCCGTCGTGGTGCTGGGTGACACGATCCGCCACGACGCGCCCGAGATCCTGGCCTATTTCCAGGACCAGGGCGTGGACCTCAAGGTCATCTCCGGAGACAACGCGGCCACCGTCTCAGCGGTCGCCCAGCGGGCCGGGGTGCCCGGCGCGGAGGCCTACGTGGACGCCCGCGAGTTGCCGACCGAGGCGGCCGAGCTCGGTGCCGCCATGGAGCGCAACGCCGTGTTCGGCCGGGTCACGCCGCACCAGAAGCGCGCCATGGTGGGCGCGCTGCAGGCCGGAGGCCGGACCGTGGCCATGACCGGGGACGGCGTCAACGACGTGCTGGCGCTCAAGGACTCCGACATGGGGATCGCCATGGGCTCGGGCAGCGCCGCCAGCCGGGCCGTCGCCGAGCTGGTGGTGCTGGACGACTCCTTCGCCACGCTGCCCCGGGTGGTGGACGAGGGCCGCAAGGTCATCAACAACGTGGAGCGGGTCTCGAACCTGTTCATCGCCAAGGCCGCCTATGCGCTGCTGATCACGGCCGCCATCGGGATCATGGGCGTGTCGTTCCCGTTCCTGCCCCGGCACCTCACACTGATCGGCACGTTCAGCATCGGCGTCCCGGGCATCTTCCTGGCGCTGGCATCCAGCACCGAGTTGGTGCGGCCCGGCTTCCTGCAGCGGGTGCTGCGCTTCTCGATACCGGCGGGAGCGGTGGCGGCGGCCTGCACGCTGGTTGTCTACGAGGTGGCGCGCCGGGCATCGGAGGTCGCGCTGATCGAGGCCCGCACCGTGGCCACGATCACGCTGCTGGGCCTGGGCCTCGTCATCCTCGTGGTCACCAGCCGCCCCCTGCGGCCCTGGAAGATCGTTCTGGCCGGGGTGATGGGACTGCTGTACGTCGTGGTGATGCTCGCCGGCGGGTTGCGCGACTACTTCGAGTTGGACATGCCGCCGGCCTGGCTGTGGGGCCCGGTGTGCGCCGCGATCGCCGTCGGGGGCGCGGCCATCGTCGCCCTGCCCCGCTTCGTGCACAAGCCCCGCTGGTTCCGGTACCGCCGATCGGCCAGCACCGGCCTCGATCCCGAGTTGGTCGGCTCCGAACCCTCGGACCCGCCGGCAGCCTCGGGGACCGGCCATCACGCCTGAATTCCGGGAGGTCACCGTGCAGCACCCCGTTCCCGCGGCCACCGGCTCTGCCGGCATGGTCTGCTCCATCGACCGGCGCGCCAGCGAGGCCGGAATCGGGATGCTCGCCGGCGGCGGCAACGCCGTGGACGCGGCGGTTGCCACCGCCGCGGTTCTCGCCGTGGTGGCACCGAACACCTGCGGCATGGGCGGCGACATGTTCGCCCTGGTCGGCGTGGGCGAGGGTGCTCCGCTGTGCCTGAACGCCTCGGGTCGGGCACCCTCTGGGGCCTCCGCCGAGCGGCTGCGCGTCGAGGGGCACCGGGCGATGCCCCGCCTGCGCCATCCTGCCGCGGTCACCGTGCCGGGATGCGTGGACGGCTGGCTGGCGCTGCACGCCCGACTCGGCGTGATGAACCTGCCCGAGGTGCTCGGGGCGGCGCACGCCTACGCGGCGGACGGGTTCACCGCCTCTGGCGAATTGGCCGCCGCGGCGGGCGACGTGGCCGGCTCCGACGGCAACACCGACATCCCCGGCGACCTGCAAGCCGGCGACACCGTGCGGAGACCGGGCTCGGCGCGGGCGCTGGAGGCGATCGCCACCGGCGGTCGGGACGCCTTCTACGGCGGCGAGTTCGGCGACGGCCTGCTGGCGCTGGCCGATGGGCTGTTCCGCCCGGAGGACCTGGCCACCCCGCAGGCGGACTGGGTGGAGCCGGCAGGCGTCGAGGCCTGGGGTCACCGGATCTGGACCGTCCCGCCGAACTCGCAGGGCTACCTGATCCTCGCAGCGGCCGCTCTCGCTCAGGGGCTGGACCTGCCCACCGATCCCGGCGACGCGGACTGGGCGCACTGGCTGATCGAGGCGGCCCGGGCCGTCGGGTCGTTCCGCCCCGGCGAGCTGTCCGACACCGCGGATGTGGCCGCGTTGCTGGATCCGGCGCGGCTCGACGGCCTGCGCCGGCGCGTCCTGGCCGGGGACACGCCGGTCACCCCGCCGGCCGGCGGCGGCGACACGACCTACCTGTGCGCAGCCGACGACCGGCTCAGCGTCTCGCTCATCCAGTCCAACGCCATGGGCTTCGGCTCGCTGCTGGTCTCGGGCAGGACCGGCATCTTCCTGCACAACCGGGGGCTGGGCTTCAGCCTCGACCCGGCGCACCCGGCGTGTTACGCCCCCGGCCGCCGGCCGCCGCACACGCTCAGCCCGGCCCTCGTCACCACCCTGGACGGGAGGAACCGGGCGGTGTTGGGCACGATGGGAGGTGACGCCCAACCGCAGGTGGTGCTGCAGATGCTGGCCCGGCTGCTGCACTGCGGCCAGTCCCCGGCCGAGATCCTGGGCGCCGGTCGCTGGGTGCTGCTGGGGCCGGACGCCTTCGCAACCTGGACGCCGGGGTGGCTACCACCGGTGGCGCTGGAACCCCACGCGCCGGCAGCCTGGGCGGGCGGGCTGGCGGAGCGGCGCCACAACGTCGCCGGCCTCGACGAGAACCCGAAGCTCACCGGCCACGCCCACCTCATCGAGGTGAGGCCCGACGGAACGCTCTCGGGTGCCGCCGAGCCTCGAACAGCACTCGCCGCCGCCATCGGGGTCTGACCGGCGCGTGCCGGCGGCAGGGTGCTGCGGGGCTCCACGGACCCGTCGGCGGCACCGTGGGTCGTAGCATCGGCTGATGCGGCGTATCAACCTCACGAGGGTTCCCCCCGAGCCGCTGTTCATTCTCGGCTCGACGTCGCAGTTCGTCGGCCAGGCGGTCGCGGTGGACCTGTTCGACGAGTTGACGCCGGGCGGCGTGGCGCTGCTGCGCGTCCTCGGGGCGGCGCTCATGATCGTGGCCCTGCGGCGCTCCTGGCAGCGGCGCTGGACGGCGATCGAGCTGCGCTGGGCCTCGGTCTTCGGCATCGTGCTCGCCGCCATGAACCTGTCGATCTACTACTCCGTCGAGCTGGTGCCGCTCGGCAACGCCGTCTCCATCGAGTTCCTGGGCCCGGTGGCCGTCGCCGCGTTCGGCACGCGCACGCTGCGCTCGGCCGCGGCGTTGTCGCTGGCGGTGGCGGGGGTCGTGGTCCTGGCGGGAGTGGAGACCGGCGGCACGCTGCGCGGCGTGTGGTTCGCCCTGCTGGCGGGCTCGTTCTGGGCGGGCTACATCGTGCTCGGCCACCGGTTGGCCCGGGGCGCGGCGTGGGTGGACGGACTCGGGGTCGGAATGTTCGTCGGTGCCCTCGTCATCAGCCCGTTCGGCATCCCCCACGTGCCGACCGCATTCCGCCAACCGGCCCTCCTGGGTCTCGGGCTCCTCGTCGCGCTGCTCTCGAACGTGGTCCCCTACGGCCTGGACCAGTGGGTGATGCGGCGCATCGACCGGAACCGCTTCGCCCTGCTGCAGGCCCTGGCGCCCGTTACCGCGGCGGTCGTGGGGTTCGTCATGCTGTCCCAGGAGCCGAGCGCCCGCGAGATGATCGGCATCGGCCTGGTCATCGTGGCCATCCTGCTCAGCCGCTCCACCGACCGGACCGTCGCCGCCCCCGGCTAGAACGAAGGGAGCATCATGAGGACAATCACCGGCGACGCACGACCCTTCGAGGCGCCATGAAGATCACCAGCGTCGAGACCGTGCTCTACGACTACGAGCTGTCGCGGCCCATCGGCGATGTGAACATCCCGACGGGCATGCACCGGCGGACCGACCTGGCGGTGTTCATCGGCACCGACGAGGGTCCACAGGGTGTGGCGGTCGCCAGCAGGCTCGGCGCCGGTGCCGTCCCGCTGCTGTCCGAGGCTGTGATCGGCGAGGATCCGCTCGGCCACCGGGGCCTGTGGGAGCGGATGATCCGCAGCTCGTTCAAGCCGGGCAACGAGGGAGCCACCGCCATCGGGATCGCCGCCATCGACAACGCCCTCTGGGATCTGCGCGCCAAGATCGCCGGCGCGCCTCTGTGGAAGTTCCTCGGTGCGCTGGAGCCGCGCGTCCTGGCGTACGCCAGCGGACTGGACGGCGCGCTGGCCGACGACGAACTGCGCGCCTACTACGAATCGATGGCCGCCCGGGGCGTGCGGGCCGGCAAACTGAAGGTCGGCTTCGGCGTCGAGACCGACCTCCGCCGCCTGGCGATCATGCACGAGGCGCTCGGCGGCGACGCCGTGCGCCCGACGCTGCTGGTGGACGCCAACGAGTTCTGGTCGCCCAAACAGGCGGTGCGGGCCATGCGCGCCCTCGAGCGCCACTTCGACATCGCCTGGTGCGAGGAGCCGGTGATCCGCACCGACCTGGACGGCCTGCGCGACGTGTCCCGGGCAATCAACGCCGCGGTGGCGACCGGGGAGAATCTCAAGGACATCCACCTGTTCGCGGCCCTCTTGCGCCACGGGGCCGCCGACATCGTGCAGGTGAACCCCAACATGGCCGGGCTCACGACCTGCCTGCGCGCCGCCGAGTTGGCACAGGCCTTCGACCGGCCCGTGTCGCTGATGAACTCCGCCGGCCGTTACGGCGCCCACCTGGCGGCGGCACTGTCGCACCACACGATGATGGAGGTGCTGGAGGCCGGCCGCGACGCCACGTTCACCTTCGACTCCACGATCACCGACGGCCGGATCATCCTGGGCGACACCCCCGGCGCCGGCATCACGTTCGACCTCGAGGCGCTGGAGCGCCGCCGGGTGGAGCGCCCCGATGCGCTCAACGCCCGCCTCGCCGCCGGCCGCCACCCCCGAGCCGGCGTCAGGGAACACCCCGACGAATAGCCGTCGCCGGAACCCGGCACCGCGGCCGCACGAGACGTGGAGCGGGGCGGCGCCCCGGCGCGGAGGGCTCAGCGGCGGGCGCCGGCCTCGAGGGCCGGCCACAGACCGTCGGGGAGCGGGCGGTGGAGATGCTCCCAGTTCTGGAAGGCCTCCCGGGCGCTGCCGGCGCCGATCAGGACCGTGCCGACGGCCTCGTGGCGGGCGACGAACTGCGCCGACGCGGCCGGCAGCGGCACCTCGAACTCCTCGCAGACGCTCCGTAGCCGCCGGGTCCGCTCGAGAATCTCCTGCGACGCGGGCTCGTAGTCGAAGGTCCGGCGCCCGGCAGCGCCGGTGAGGACGCCGGAGTTGTAGACGCCGCCGACCACCAGGTGCACGCCCCGGGCGACCGCGGCCCCGAACAACTCCTCCTCGGCCTCGCGGTCCAGCAGCGTGTAGCGGCCCGCGATCAGCACCACGTCGATGTCGGTCTCGATCACGAAGCGGGTCGGCAACGCGGGCCGGTTCATCCCGACGCCGATGGCACCCACTGCTCCCTCGGCGCGCAACTGCTCAAGCGCCGGATAGGCCTCGGCGAGCGCCTGGCGGGCGTGGTCGTCGGGATCGTGGATGAATGCCACGTCCACGTAGGTGCGGTCCATCCGCTCGAAGCTGGCCTCTAGCGACCGCCGCACCCCGTCGGCGGAGAAGTCGAAGGTGGCGGCGCCGTGGTCGCCGGCGAAGAGATCCCCCGGTGGGCGGGGAGCCGCCACGTCGATGAGGCGGCCCACCTTCGTGGAGACCTTGACGTCGGCGTCGCATCCCTGCAGGGCCCGGCCGAGCCGCCGCTCCGCCAGTCCGTAGCCGTACAGCGGGGCCGTGTCGAAGTAGCGGTAGCCGACCTCGAGGGCGGCCTCGACGGCCGCTGCGGCGTCCTCCTCGCTCACCGGCGCACGGAACCCGGCCAGCGGCGCGGTGCCCAGTCCGATGGCCGGCGGCAACCGCGGCTCCTCCACAGCGGCGATCCTACGAGCCCATGGCACCGCCGGGCGCGGCCGCTCAATAGCATCGCCTCGGGTTCCGGCACGCCCGGACCCTGCTCGCGGCAACCGGCCAAGGACACCTCATGACCACCATCACCGGCACCACCGTCACCGACCTGCGCTTCCCGACGAGTCGCAATCTCGACGGCTCCGACGCCATGAATCCCGACCCGGACTATTCGGCGGCCTACCTCCGGCTGGCCACGTCGGAGTCCGAGTTGGCGGGCCATGGCTTCGTGTTCACCATCGGCCGAGGCAACGACATCCAGGCTGACGCGGTCGGGGCCGTGGCTGCGCGCCTGGTCGGGCGCGATGTCGACGGGCTCGTCGAGGATCCCGCCGCCGCCAACCGGGAACTCGCCTGGGACAGCCAGTTGCGCTGGCTCGGACCCGACAAGGGCGTGATGCACATGGCCATCGGCGCGGTCATGAGCGCGGTGTGGGACCTGCGCGCCCGCCGGGAGGGCCGGCCGCTGTGGTCGACCCTGGCAGCGCTGGAGCCGGCCGAGATCGTCGACCTCGTGGACTGGACCTACATCGCCGACTTCCTGGACCCCGGTCGGGCGCGGGAGATCCTGGAGGAGCGCCGGCCAGAACGCGAGTCCCGGATTGACGGGTTCCGGCGCGACGGCTTGGCGGCCTATGCCACCACGCCGGGCTGGCTGGGCTACAGCGACGAGAAGCTGGTGCGGCTCTGCCG
>JAPPKQ010000353.1 GCA_028819945.1 bacterium
CTCGGCCAAGAGCCGCCGGCGCTGGCCCGCCTGGGCCGCGCCCGAGGCTCGAGTGGGGTTGCCGGCGCGGGGCTGACCGCCGTCCGGGACGGGTCAGCCGCGGGTGTTGGCGGACCGTACGGCGGACTACATCCGGTCCCGCCCCCCCGGCGTCCCCGCCCCCGCTGGTTCTCGGCGGCCCGGCCATCCCGGACCTCTCACCGTCCCATGGCTGTCACACCCCTGTAGCTATCATCGCCGCATGGGGTCGGACACCGTCGGGCAGGCACCCCCGCCGCCGCCTGACGATCGGGATGAGGCGCTGAGCCGGGTCCTCGACGAGGGGGTCGTTTGGGGAGACGCGGCGCAATGGCTTCGGTGCCTGCCGGCGGAGTCGGTGGACCTGTTCTTCACGTCGCCCCCGTACGCGGATGCACGGGCCTACTCGAGAATCCACCCCGAAAACTACGTCGAGTGGTTCCTGCCGTTCGCTGCAGCGATGCTCGAAGCGACGAGCCCGACCGGATCGTTCGTGCTGAACATCAAGAACCGGGTGGCGAAATCGGGAGAACTGCGTGGCCAGCGCCACCCGTACGTCTACGAATTGGTGCTCGCCATGCAACGGATGGGCTGGCGTTGGGTCGAGACATACATCTGGAGCAAGCCGAACGCTATCCCCGGCCGGTTCGGGCCGCGGACGAAGGACAGCTTCGAGTACGTGTACCACTTCGCCACGGGCGCCAAGCCGTTCTTCGACCTCGACTCGGTGCGAGTCCCCTACAAGGCGGACCCGGCAGAAATCGCCAGGCGGCTCGTCGACTCCAACGGTCGGAGGAACACCGATGCCGGGTTCGGACGGGATCGGACCAAGACCTACGGCTGCGGCGGCGCCGATCCGGGCAACGTCATCGCCGTCAGCCAGAGCTACAACCAACACCGCGGCCCGGCAGGACGCCACACCGCCGTCATGCCCGAGGGCCTCGCGGAGTTCTTCGTGAGGGCGGCCTGCCCGCCTGGCGGGGTTGTCGTGGATCCGTTCGCAGGATCGGGCACCACGACTGTCGTGGCGCGCCGCCACGGACGGCGTGCAGGCGGAATCGAGTTGCTCGACGAATACGTCACCGTGGCGACCGAACGACTTGACGGCGACTGCGTCCAGGAGGAGTTGGGGCTGCTCCGTGTCGCTATCTGACACCGAGCGCGCCGCCCTCTCCGGCGCGGGCACAGGTGTATCAGGGGTCAGCCGCGGCGGTGGGTTTCTCGGCAGTCGGCGAAGATGGCTGCGAGTCGGGCGGCGGCGGATTCCTCGTCGTCGTCGATGATGTTGTCGGGGTCGTCCTTCACGTCGTCGTCGAGGGTCTTGAAGTCCTCGAAGCTCATCTCGGTCCGGACGCGGTCGTAGGCGCAGCCGCAGTACCGCGGGGCCACCGGGCTGATCTGGGGGTCGGCCTCGGCGGCCAGCTCGCAGCCGTCGAGGAAGTTGGCCTCGACGGTGTCGTCGAAGGAGGTGGGGGCACCCTCATCGAAGCAGGCCGCCAGCAGCAGCGCCACGCCGGCGCAGCAGGCGAGCAGGATGATCCTCGGGCGGCTACGGCTTCGGCGTGAATCACCCATGAGCGGCGCAGGCTACCCGGCGAGGCTGCGGGCCCGGTCGAAGACGGCGTCCAACATCCCCTCGGTGAGCGGGCGGGTTATGGTGTTCTGCTGGCTCAGGTGGTAGCACCACACCAAGCCGGCCCCGCCCCCGGCGCCGGCGGCGGGACCGTCACCCGCCCCGCCGCCGGCGCGGCGGGCCCCACCAGCGGGCAGCGACACCTCCAGGCCGTGGGCGAAGCGGGGCCGGGGGCGCAGGTCCCAGTGCCGCGCCACCGCGCCGGTGGCCAGGCCGCCCAGCGCCACCACCACCCGCACGCCGCCCAGCGCCTCCAGTTCGGCCTCGAAGAAACCCCGGCAGGCGGCAAACTCCTCAGCCGTGGGCTTGTTGGCGGGCGGTGCGCACTTCACCGGAGACGTAACCCAGGCGCCGGTGAGTGCCAGCCCGTCGCCGGCGCTCACCGCCTCGGGCTGGTTGGCGAAGCCGGCCCGCCACAGCGCCCGGTAGAGCCAATCGCCGGAGCGGTCGCCGGTGAACATGCGCCCGGTGCGGTTGGCGCCGTGGGCGGCGGGCGCCAAGCCCACCACCAGCAGGCGGGCGGCCGGGTCGCCGAAGCCCGGCACCGGCCGGCCCCAGTACTCCTCGCCGGCGAAGGCGGCCCGGCGGGTGCGAGCCACCTCCTCCCGCCACGCCACCAGCCGCGGGCACGCCCGGCACGCCACCACCTCGGCTTCCAGCACCCCCAGGCGTTCAGCCGCCTCGGGGCCTCCGTCGAGCCCGCCACAATCGTCCATCAGACCGCCTCGCTGCCGTCGATGAGCGCCGGATCAGTGTCGAACCGGCTCAGCGCAGCAGGGAAACTCGAGAACGGCACCACATCCACCTCGGACCGCGACTGCTGCTGATCGCCGCCGAATACAACAGTCCGGGCGGCGACGGTGGGAACGGTCGCGGCGACACGGTGCAAGGGTTTGAACCAGTCCGAGGCCACGGTCGCCCCCGACTTGATCTCGACGGCAAGGATGCCGCGACCGGTCTCATAGAACAGATCGCATTCCAGTCCGGCCGATTCCCGGTAGAAGCTGAGCCGGGGAAGGCGCCCGCGGTTGAAGCCGTGTTTCATCGCTTCGGCGACCACCATGTTCTCGAAGAGTTGGCCGCGCAACGGATGGGTCTCCACCTGGCTCGGCTCCTGAATCCCCAGCAGGTGGGCAGCGAGGCCGACGTCGTAGAAGTAGATTCTCGGCAAGCGCACCAGCCGCTTTCGGATGTTGGCGAAGTACGGCGGCAGCAGGAAGGCGATATAGCTGCGCTCGAGCACGGTCAGCCAACGCCGCGCAGTCGTGTGGGTCACCCCCGCGTCCGCACCCAGGGCCGCCAGATTGACGAGCTGCCCGACCCGTCCTGCGCACAGCGCCGAGAACCGGCGGAACGCCGAGAGGTCGCCGACGCCGCCCATCCGGCGGACGTCCCGCTCGACGTAAGTGTCGAAGTAGTCCGCCAGCGCCTGCCGCGGCTCGAGTCGCTGATCGATGATGCGCGGGTAGAAGCCCCTGTACGCGGTCTCGGCGAATCCATCTGCCCCGCCCGCCCGGCGACTCTCCTCGAAAGAGAACGGGAGCAGGCGCAGCTGCGCGATCCGGCCCGCCAGGGACTCGCTGATCGCCTCGTTCAGCTTGAAGTTCTCGCTGCCGGTGAGTACGTACAAGCCGTTCGCGCCGCCGGCGTCGGCCGCTTCCTTCAGATACGAGAAGAGCGACGGCACATGCTGGACTTCGTCAATGATCGCAGGCGTGCCGAGGTCGCGCAGGAATCCCCGCGGGTCGCGCTCGGCCCGCTCGCGGACATCGAGCGCGTCCAAGCTGATGTACTCCACCTCAGCGCCGTCGAAGGAGGATTGGCAGAGCGTCGTCTTGCCGGACTGGCGCGGCCCGGTCACCGACACGAACGGGTACTGCCGGAACAGCTTCAGCACCAGATCGGCAATCTCTCGACGAACCACAGCTGAACTCTATCAGCCAGATGTGTGCAATCTGAATACCAGAGTTTCAGATTGCACTGATATAGCGCCGGTGCCAAGTGCCGGAGCGGTCAGGCTCAGCGTCAGTGGCCGCTCGCTGGGGCCCCGAGGGATCGCCGAACGCTAGGTTGAGCGGGCGATGCCTGCACGCCGACCCGTGACCGTCCTGCTGGTGCGCCACGGGCTGACCGCCACCACCGGGACGGTGCTGCCGGGCCGGGCGCCCGGGCTGCACCTCTCGGAGGCAGGCCGCTCCGAGGCCGAAGCGGCGGCCGCGCGCATCGGCGCCCTCGGCGGCGTGCGCGCCGTGTACGCCTCGCCGCTGGAGCGAGCCGCCGAGACCGCCGCCCCGATCGCCCGGGCCACCGGTCGGCGGGTCCGCACCGTGGAGGGACTCAACGAGTGCGACTTCGGCGCCTGGACGGGGCGCAAGCTGGCCGAACTGCGCCGCCTCGCCGCCTGGCGACAGGTTCAGCACACTCCGAGCGCCTTCCGCTTCCCCGGCGGCGAGTCGTTCGCCGAGATGCAGACCCGCATCTGCGACACCCTCGGCCAGTTGGCCGCCCGGCACCGGGGCGGCGCCATCGTGGCGGTGTCCCACGCCGACCCCATCAAGGCGGCGGTGGCCCAGGCGGTGGGCACACCGCTGGACCTGTTCCAACGCCTCGTCGTCTCGCCCTGCTCGGTCACGGTCATCGCCTACGGCGGAGATGGCCCCGTCGTGTTGACCGTAAACTCCACCGGCGACGACCTGCGGACCCTGCGGCCCGGCTGAGCGTCGCCCTTCAGCACCATGGCCTCCTCCTACGAGTTCTCCGACGTGGACGGCTTCGCCTGCGGAACCGTCGGCCCCAAGGGCCGGCGCGTCTTCTTCCTGCAGGTCCGCGAGGGCGGCATCGAGGCGTCGCTGAAGATGGAGAAGCAGCAGGTGGCCGCCCTGGCGAGATTCCTTGCTGAGATGCTCGGCGACATCGAGCGCAAGGGCAGCGCCGACACGCCGCCGGATCCGCGGGACGCCGACGCCACCGAGGCCGACTTCCGCGAGCCCGACGGCCCCGACTGGATCGTCGGCACCATCGGCGCGGCCTACGAGGAGACGAACCGCCGCATCATCCTGTGGATCGAGGAACTCACCGAGGACGACGAGGACGAGGCCGCCTCGGCGCGCATCGCGCTCCGTCCCGGGCAGGTTGCCGGCTTCGTCCAGCAGGCGAACACCCTGGTGGCCGCCGGCCGGCCGCCATGCCCGTACTGCGGCGCGCCCCTCAATCACGACGACGGCTTCTGCCCCTGCTGGAACTGACCCGGCGGCGCCGTGGCCGAATCCGCAATCCGGGCGAGGGAGCCCATCGCCGACGCCGACGCCCTCGATGCGCTGCGCCACGGCGAGTTGCGCGTCCTGGGCCGCCTGCCGTGGAGTTCCAACGCCACGTTCCTGGTGGACGTGGGACCCGCTGACGGGCCGGCCGGCCGGCGGGATGACGGGACGAGCCACAGGCCAGCCGACGGGCCCGGCGACAGACCAGCCGACGGGCCCGGCGACAGACCCGCTGACGGGCCGGCCGACGAGCCGATCCTGCAGGCCGTCTACAAGCCCGGCCGCGGCGAGCGGCCGCTGCACGACTTCCCACCGGGCCTCTACCGGCGCGAGGCGGCGGCCTACGAGCTGTCGGCGGCACTGGGATGGGACCTCGTGCCTCCCACCGTGGTGCGCGACGGCCCGCTGGGAACCGGCTCGCTGCAGCTGTTCGTGCTCGCCGACTTCGAACAGCACTACTTCACGCTTCGCGAGCGGCCCGAACTGCACCCGGCGCTCCGCAGGCTCTGCGCCTTCGACATCGTCGCCAACGCCACCGACCGCAAGGGCGGCCACGTACTGCTGGAAGGCGGCGACCACGTGTGGGCCATCGACAACGGGCTGTGCTTCCACGCCAACTTCAAGCTGCGCACGGTGGTGTGGGACTTCGGCGGCGACCCGCTGCCGGGCGACGTCGACAGTGGCCTCCGGCGGCTGTGCGGCGACGGCCCGCCCGAGCCGGTCGCGGACCTGCTCGACGCCGCTGAGTGCGCGGCGCTCGCCACCCGCGCCGAGACGCTGCTGACCGACGGCCGCTTCCCCACCGACCCGTCGGGCAGGCGCTGGCCCTGGCCCGTGGTGTAGCCCGACCGAGAACGGCGCACCGGGCCCCCGAGCGGGCCGCGACGACGGCCGAGCCGACGAGGTGGTGCAACCCGGCCGGGAACGGCACACCGAACCCCCGAGCGCTGCGCCGAGAGTCCTCAGGAGTCGAAGAGAATCCCCCACGGGTCGCTCGGGGACTAGTTTCGGCGCCGACGCAGGCCCGCCGGAGTTGTGCTGCCAATGTCGAAGCTCTCCGAGCGACTCCACTACAGCAGGGACGACCTCCGAAGCGATGTCCTCGGGGGCATCACCGCAGGCGTCGTGGGGCTGCCGCTGGCGCTGGCGTTCGGCGAGGGCTCGGGCCTCGGCGCCGTGGCCGGCCTGTACGCGGCGGTGTCCATGGGGCTGTTCGCCGCGCTCTTCGGCGGGACGCAGACCCTGGTGTCGGGCCCCACGGCGCCGATGACCGTCGCCGTGTCGGTCATCGTGGCGACGCAGGTGGAGAGCATCACCGAGGTGTTCGCCATCGCAATCATGGCCGGGGTGCTGCAGATCCTCCTCGGCGTCCTGAAGATCGGCCGCTTCATCGCCTACACGCCGTACTCGGTGATCTCGGGATTCATGTCGGGGGTCGGGGTCATCATCATCCTGGGCCAGACCCTGCCCTTCGGCGGCAGCGGCGTCGTCGAGGGCGGACCGCTGGGAGCGATCCGCGCCTGGCCCGACCTCTTCTCCGAGCTGAACGGCCACAGCGTCGTGATCGGCGGCACAACCCTGCTCGTGAGCATCTTCTGGCCGACCGGCTGGCGGAAGTACCTGCCGGCCACGCTGGCGGCACTGATCGCAGGCACGGTGCTGAGCGTCGCCTGGCTGAGTGAAACGCCAATCATCGGCGACGTCCCCCAGGGCTTCCCGGCGATCGCCCTGCCGGCGTTCTCGGTGGACCTGCTGGCGCGGGCCGTGCAGCCGGCCATCACCCTGGCGCTGCTCGGCTCGATCAACACGCTGCTGACGTCGCTGATGGCGGACTCCATGACCCGCACGCAGCACGACTCGGACCGGGAACTCATCGGCCAGGGCGTCGGCAACGTCGCCACGGGGTTCATCGCCGGCATGCCGAGTGCGGGCATCACCGTCCTGACCGGCGCCAACATCCGCGCCGGCGCCAGGACGAGGGTCTCCGCAGTGCTGTGCGCCGCGATCCTGCTGGCCGTCCTCCTGGGGCTCGGACGCTTCCTGGAGGTGATCCCGCACGCCGCCCTCGCCGCCATCCTGATCCGGATCAGCTGGGACATCATCGACTGGCGGTTCCTGACCCGCATGAAGCTCATCAAGCGGGAGCACCTCGTGGTCATGGCGGCGACCCTGGCGCTGACGGTGTTCGTGGACCTGCTGACCGCCGTCGCCGTCGGCCTCGTGGTCGCCGGGCTGGTCGGCTCACGCCGCTTCGAGATGATGCAACTCGACCGGGTGGTCTCGGTGCCGATGCTGGATCAGACGTTCCTGTACGCGGACGTGGACATCTTCGACTTCGACGACGACGTCGACATGTTCGCGGCGCGGACCGGCATGGTGGGACTGAAGGGAAGCTTCACCGTCGCCTCCTCCCGGAGGCTGATCCGGGCCCTCAGCCAGGACATCCAGGAGCACGAGGTGGTCATCCTGGACTTCACCGAGACCCTCTACATGGACGACAGCGCCGCCTTGGTCGTGGAGCAGATGATCGACGTGGCCCGCGCCGAGGACACCGAGTGCATCGTCATGGGCCTCACCGGTGACCCCGCGACCACCCTGGGCTCACTCAACGTGCTGCGGCACGTCCCCGCCGACCACATCGTGGAGGACCTCGACGGCGCCCGCGAGGTCGCCAAGCGCTTGCTGGACGCCTAGCGAACGGAGCCGCCCGCCGGAGGGGCCCGGAACGGTGCCGCGGCCCGTACGGCGACGGGTGCGGTCCGGCGAGGCACCCGGTGAGCGGTGCGGCCCGCCCGCGGCGGACCGCACCTCTTGGCGTCTGCGGCGCCGACCGCTCCTAGTCGTCGTCGTGGAAGATCTCCTCGGGCACGACCACGAACTCGGGGTAGGCCTCGATGCCGAGCTCGCCGACGTCCTGGCCGAGTTCCTCCACCTTCCTGGTCACCCGCAGGCCGATCGTCATGTCGATCAGCTTCCACACGATAAAGGAGGCGGCGAACGAGAAGGCGCCGATGGTCACGATGCCCAGAAGCTGCGTGCCGAAGCTTGCGCCGCCGGCGATGCAGGCTGCGATGGTTCCCCAGATGCCGCAGATCAGGTGGGCGGGGATGGCCCCGACCACATCGTCCAGCTTGAGCATCTCGAGCGCCTTGATGCCGGCCGTGCAGAGGATGCCGCCGATTGCGCCGATGACGATCGCCCACCAGTGCTCGGTGATGTAGGGCGCGGCGGTGATGGACACCAAGCCGGCGATGGCGCCGTTGAGGCCGGCGATGAGGTCCATGCGTCCCAGGAGCCTCTTGGAGACGGCGAGCGCCGACACGACGCCGGCCGCAGCCGCCAGGTTGGTGTTGACCAGCACGACGCTCATGCTCACGGCGTCGGCCGCGCTGCCCAGCGCCAGCACCGATCCGCCGTTGAAGGCGAACCAACCCATCCAGAGGATGAACACACCGAGCGTGACGATCAGCACGTTGGACGGCGGCGTGGGCCGGGCGGTGCCGTCCTTGCGGAACTTGCCGAGCCTCGGTCCGATGATCATGACGCCCGCCAGCGCCGCCCAGCCGCCGGTGCTGTGGACGATGGTGGAGCCGGCGAAGTCCACGAACCCCCGCTCGGCCAGCCAGCCGCCGCCCCAGGTCCACGAGCCGACGATCGGGTAGATGAAGGCGGTGAGGATCAGCGTGAAGGCGAAGAAGGACCACATCTTGATGCGCTCGGCGATGGCGCCGGACACGATGGAGGCCGCCGCCGCCACGAAGACCATCTGGAAGAACCAGTCCGACATGACCGAGTAGCCGTTGTCGACCACCGACCCGACGGCCCCCTCGTCACCGCCGAGCAGCGCCACCTCGCTGGCCGACGACTCGTACAGGAACCGGAACGAGCCGACGGCGTCGCCCACGTCGACGTACATGATGTTGTAGCCGATGAGGTAGTAGGCGATGCCGGCGATGGAGAAGATCCCGATGTTCTTCAGGCAGATCATCGAGGCGTTCTTGGTACGCACCGAGCCCGCCTCGAGCATGGCGAACCCGGCGGCCATCCACATCACCAGCACACCCCAGATGAGGAATGCGAAAGAGTTGAGGATGAACTGGGCTGAGACGTCGATCACTGCGCTCCCTCCCTGCTGACAGGCGATCGGCCCGACCTCGCTCCGGCGGCGGCGGCCGCGGATCGCCGCGGGACGCTAGCAGATGGCGAGTATGGCTCTCGGGGCCTGGACCCGGTTCAGCCGCGGTTCTGCAGGGCTTCGATGAGGCGGGGCAGGACCTGGTGGACGTCGCCGACTATGCCCAGATCGGCGACCCCGAAGATGGGGGCCTCGGCGTCCTTGTTGACGGCGACGATGTTGCGGGAGTTCTTCATCCCCACGAGGTGCTGGGTCGCCCCGGAGATGCCGCAGGCGATGTAGACGTCGGGCTTGACCACCTTGCCGGTCTGGCCGACCTGCTGGGAGTAGGGCACCCAGCCGGCGTCGACGATGGCCCGGGAGGCGCCGGCGGCGCCGCCCAGCAGCCCGGCGAGCTGCTCGATCATCTCGTACTTGCCGGCCTCGCCGAGGCCCCGGCCGCCCGAGACCACCACGGCGGCCTCGTCGAGCTTGGGCCCCGTGGACTGCTCGGCGTGGCTGCCGATCACCCGGGCAGCCCCGGCGGCGCCGCAGTCGGCGGCGGGCAGCTCGACGATAACCGCCCGCGGCCCCCCGCCGGGCTCCGCCAGGAACGACTTGGGGCGGATGTGGAAGATAT
>JAPPKQ010000022.1:0-8852 GCA_028819945.1 bacterium
GCCGGAAGTCCGCGTCGTCGGAGTAAACGCAGACGCCGTCAGCCACCCACCAGGCGGCGCCGCCGTAGGAGTGCACGCGGCTGCGCACGTTGGCCCCCGGCGGCGTCATCTCCCGCACCGACCCGTCGGCGCTGCGGCGCATCAGCACCGTCCGACCCTGCGCCGCCGGTCGGGTCTCGGACCACCACAGGTCGGCCCCGTCGGCTACGAGCATGGTGATCCGCACGCTGCCGGCAGCCAGCGACTCGGGCGTGACCGGCGACGGCCACGCTCCGTACGGCGCCGCCCCAGTCGGCGACACTGGCGGCCGGCCGTCTAGGAGTGTGCTGAGTAATCCACGGACAACGCCAGTCTCGTGGCCGAGACGTGGATTCCGGCCGTCGCCGGAATGACGAATCGGGGCGTCGGCGGCATTGCTCAGCAGGCTCCTACGACAGGAAGTCGACGATGCGCCCGACGCCCTCGGCGAGGTCGTCGTCAGCCAGAGCGAACGAGAGGCGCGCGTAGCCGGGGGCGCCGAAGGCCTCCCCGGCCACCACCGCCACCTTCGCCTCCGACAGCAGCAGATCGGCGAGTTCGAGGCTGGAACCCAGCTTTCGACCCGCCACAGACCGCTCCAGGACGCCCGCCAGCGACGGGAAGGCGTAGAACGCGCCTTGGGGAACGGGGCAGGCGACCCCGGGGATCTGCGACAGCAGGCCGTGCATGGTGCGGCGCCGTCGGTCGAAGTGGGACCGCATCTCCACGACGGCGTCGAGCGGCCCCGAGACGGCGGCCAGCGCCGCCCGCTGAGCGATGTTGCAGACGTTGGAGGTCTGGTGCGACTGCAGCGCCGCGGCGGCGGTCGCCACGGGCTGGGGGGCGATGATCCAGCCGATGCGCCAGCCCGTCATGGCGAACGTCTTGGCCACCCCGTTGATGATCACGCACCGCTCGGCCGCCGCCGGTGCGACCACCGGCAGCGAGACGTGGCGGTGATCGTCGTAGGTGAGGTGCTCGTAGATCTCGTCGGTCAGCACCCAGATGCCGTGACTCGCCGCCCAGTCGCCGATGGCCTCCACTTCTGCGGGGGGGTACACGCTGCCGGTGGGATTGGACGGCGAGCAGAAGATCAGCAGCTTGGTGCGTGGCGTGCGAGCCGCCTCGAGTTGCTCGAGCGTGACGCGGAAGCCGCTGGTCACATCGGTCTGCACGACCACCGTGCGGGCGCCCACCAGCGCCACCGGCTCTGGGTAACTGGGCCAGTAGGGGGCGGGCAGGATGGCCTCGTCGCCGGGGTCCAGCAGCGTGAGCAGGGCGTTGTAGACGGCGTGCTTGCCGCCGGCGGTCACGATCACCTGCTGCGGCGTGACTTCGAGACCCGAATCGCGCCGTGTCTTGACGGCGACGGCCTCACGCAGCTCGGGAAGGCCCGGCGTAGGGCTGTAGCGGTGGTCGCGGCGGTCACGGCAGGCGCGCACCGCGGCCTCCACGATGTGCGCAGGCGTCGGGAAATCCGGCTCGCCGGCGCCGAAGCCGATGACCGGCTCGCCGGCGGCGCGCAAGGCCTTGGCCTTGGCGTCGGTGGAGACGGTGGCCGACGGGGAAATCGCCGCCACAGCCCGCGAGACCGCTAGAAATGGGGCAGACGAATCGGGCGACGATCGAGATGAGGATGATGACGGGGAGCTCACCGCTGCAGTCTGGCAGCCCGCCGGCAGAAAAATGACCGGCGACGGCGCGTCGGCCGGCATCGTCCTTCCCGACGGGATACGTCCGAGCGACGGGCGCTTCGGCAGCGGGCCGTCGCGGGTCCCCCACGAGGCCGTGTCGGCCCTTGCCGATGCGGCCGACGGCTACCTGGGCACCAGCCACCGGCGCACCGGCGTGCGCAGCGTCGTCGCCCGGCTGCAGGCGGGTTTCGCCGAACTCTTCTCGCTACCGGAAGACTGGGAGGTGGTGCTCGGCAACGGCGGCGCCACCGGCCTGTGGGACTGCCTCGGCTTCGGGCTGATCCGCCGCCGCAGCCAGCATCTGGCGTTCGGCGAGTTCTCGGCCAAGTTCGCCCGGGCGGTGCAGGCCGTGCCACACCTCGAGGCGCCGCAGATCATCGAGGCGCCGTTCGGAACCCACCCCGAGCCGGTCCCCGCCGACGTGGACGTGTATGCGCTGACCCACAACGAGACCTCCACGGGTGTGCAGATGCCGCTGCGGCGGCCCCCGGGGGTCGGCGCCGCCGACGGGCTGGTGGCCGCCGACGCCACCTCCGGCGCCGGCGGCCTGCGCTGGGATCCCGCCGAGGTGGACGTGTACTACTTCTCGCCGCAGAAGTGCTTCGCCGCCGACGGCGGGCTGTGGGTGGCCTGCTGCTCGCCGGCCGCCCTGCAGCGCATCGTCGAGATCGGCGACAGCGGGCGCTGGTGCCCTCCCACGCTGAGCCTGCCGCTGGCGGTGAAGAACTCCGCCGCCAACCAGACCTACAACACCCCCGCGCTGGCCACGGTGTTCCTCACGCTGCAGACGGTGGAGTGGATGTGCGCCAACGGGGGCCTGGAGTGGGCCGCCGGCCGCTGCGACACCTCGGCGGAGACCATCTACAGCTGGGCCGAGGCATCCGACTACGCCCAACCGTTCGTGGCCGAGGAGGCCGAGCGCAGTCGCGTGGTGGCCACCATCGACATCGACGCCGACGTCGCCGATGCGGGCCGGATAGCCACGGTGCTGCGGGCCAACGGCATCCGGGACACCGAGTCCTACCGGGCGCTCGGCCGCAACCAGCTCCGCATCTCGCTGTTCCCCGCCATCCCGCCCGGCGACGTGGCGGCGCTCTGCGCATGTATCGACCACATCGTGGCCCGGTTGTAGGCGCCCGGGCCCGCTCCGGCAACGTCCCGCCGATGCCGTCGGCGGACGCCGGTCCGCGCGCCGTGCCATGAGCGAGTTCCACGCCCGCAAGTTGCTGGTCGCCACGCCGCTCATCGACGACGGCAACTTCGACCACACCGTCGTGCTGCTGCTGGAGCACACCTCCGAGGGCGCGGTGGGCCTGGTGCTGAACCGGCCCTCGACGCTGGTCGTGGCCGAGTTGCTGACCGGTTGGGAGGACGTGCCGGGGGTGCTGTACTCGGGCGGACCGGTGTCGCCCGAGAGCCTCATCGGCCTGGCGCGGGAGTGGCCCGACTGCTCGGAGTTGGGCTGGAAGCGCATCCTCGACGATGTCGGCAGCGTGGACCTGTCCCTGGGGGCCGAGCAGCTTGCCGGCAGGCCCGGATTGCGTCTCTTCTTCGGATACGCCGGCTGGGAGGCCGAGCAACTCGACGGGGAGATCTCCGCCGGTGCATGGTTCGTGGTGGATCCCGAACCGGGCGACGTCCTCACCGACGATCCCGACGGTCTGTGGCGCTCGGTGCTGGCACGCCAGCCCGACCAGGTGGCCTGGTTCCAGAACTACCCCGACGACCTCCGCTCCAACTGACTCCGCGGGCGGCCGGGCCGTCGCCGGTGAGCGGAGGTCGGGGTTGCCTGCGGCCCGATGTCCGGGGACCGTCCTGCCCGCCCTCGGCGCTCGGCGGGATGTCCGGTCGTTGTTCGGCTCAGGCGGGCGGGGCGCTGCGGCCGATTTGTCGGCGCAGTGCCGCCAGTTCCGACTCGGCGGCGCGCCGGGCTGCGACCTCGGCCTCGTGGGCCTCGTGCAGGTCGTCGGGGTCGCGCAGCCAGGTGCGGGTGGCGGGGTCGTAGAGTCGTAGTTTGGGGGGTTGCCAGTGCAGGTCGAGTCCCAAGGCAGCGCTGTGGCCGGTGAGTGAGCCGTCGGCGGCGCCGGCGGTGACGTCGATGGGTTGCCAGCGGCCCGTCCGGCGGTCTTCGCCCTGCAGCGCCGGCGTGAAGTAGTCGCCGCCGGTGGGGTCGAGGCGCCAGTACTCCTGCACGCCGAGGGCGGCGAAGCGGGCCGGCTTGGCGCGCAGGTCCCGCTTGTAGGTGGTGTGCGAGGCGATCTCCAACGCGAACGCGGGCGGCGCGCCCGCCTCCCAGACCCGGTAGGTGCTCCGGCCCTCCACGGCGGCGACGTCGACACCGAACGCCACCGCCACGTCGGGCGCCACAACGACTTTCGGGTCGCCCTTCTGGAAATACACGTTGATGTCGTTGAGAACCCAAGCGTCGTCGCAGCCGGGTCTCGCGGCGAGCCAGTGGCGCAGCGCGAAGACGAGCTCGCCGCGGCGGCGTGTCTGCAGATCTCCTTCGGGCACTCTCGGCCCCTCCGGGTACTCGACCTCCACCTCGGGAGGGCCGGCCACCACCGCACTCATCGGTGCACACCCCCAATCACGTCGGCAACCTTACCGGCACCCCGCCGGAGTGGCAAACTCAACCAATATGAAAAACATTGAAGGTGGTGGTAGTTGTTCCGATGCTGGCCCGATCCTCCAGAATCGCCGACAATACTCGGCGGGTGGACAGAGTGCTGCCTCCACGCATCCGTGGCCCTACCGCCACGCACAGTTCCGAAGGGCCCGGAAGGCTCCGTCCTCTACCCGCCCGGCCCCGACGGGCGGCGGCGCACTCTCCTGCGGGGCCTGACGCCGCGGCGGCCCCGTGACTGGAGGCGGAGGCGCTCGGCGCGGGCCTCGGACTGCTGCGCCAGTTCGTCCCAGAGCCGCTGGTAGCGCTCGAGTCGGGAGGCGTCCACCTCTCCGGCCCGCACGGCCTTCTGCACGGCGCAGCCCGGCTCGGTGCGGTGGGTGCAGTCTCGGAACCGGCAGTCTGCGGCCCGCCCGGCGATGTCGCTGAAGACCTCGTCGAGGGCCAGGTCGGCGTCCCAGAGGCTCACCGCCCGCAGCCCGGGCGTGTCGATCGCCACGCCGCCGCCGGGCATCAGCACCAGCTCGCGGCGCACCGTGGTGTGCCGGCCGGCCCGGTCGGCGCCGCGCACGTCGCCGACAGCCAGCACCGCGTCGCCGATGAGGGCGTTCAGCAGGGTGGACTTGCCCACGCCCGACGGCCCCAGCACGACGAGGGTCCGGTTGGGCGCCACGGCCCGGCGCAGGCCGTCGAGGCCCCAGCGGGCGGTGGCACTGGTCTCGAGGATGTCGATTCCGGGCGCCAGAGCGGCCATCCGGCGGCGGACCTGCCGCCGGCCGGAGCCGTCGAGCAGATCGCCCTTGCTCAGCACAAGCAGCGGTTCGGCGCCGCTGTCGGCAGCCATCACCAGGAACCGCTCCACGCGGGCCTCGTTCGGCGGCACGTCGAGGCCCACCAGGATGCCCACCACGTCGACGTTGGCAGCCAGGGTCTGCTTGGTGACGGTGATTGCCGGATCGCGCCGCACGATGGCGGTGCGCCGCGGCAGCACCGTGTCGATCACCGCCCCGCTCCCGGCGCCCTCGCCGCCGGCCACATCGCTCCCCCGGCCGCCGTCCCGGCCGGGCCCGCCTCCGTCGGCGTCGCTGAAGAGAACCCAGTCGCCGGCGCTGGGCGACACCGCGGCCTGCGACCGCTGCGAGTCGGAGGCCGCCGTCACCTCGCCGTCGGCCCCCAGCACGACACAGAATCCCCGACCGACGGTGCCGACCCGCCCCGGTCGGCTGCCCGCCAACGCCGTCCCGACGCCCGCCGCCGAATCCGCCCGCCGCCGCGCCAGCACCTCCTCCCACCCGGCGTCCCAGCCGTAGCGCTCGAGGCTCAGCGGACCCGCATCCGGGACCGTCATTGCGGGACAGGCGGTGTCAGCAAGGGCTTGGCGACGGCACCGAGCCAGGCGTTCCGGCCGACGTAGGCCAGGTCGGTCTTGTGGCTCCCGTAGATGTGCTCCTTGAACTCCGACGCGTCCATCTTCCCCCGCAAGATGTCCGCCGCCGCGAACAGATGCCGCTCCAACTGCCCCAGCGTCAGCACGCCGCAAGGCTAGAACCCGGCCCGAACCTCCGCCGCTCGCCGGACTTGTCGACCGCCCAGCCACCAGACCCAGGCGCCGCTGGCAACGGCGCGGGCCACAGCGGCGTCGGACACCGGTCGCATATGCCACACCTCGGAGTCCCGCCGATGAAGGGGCCGGGGCAGCGACGGCGGTCGCCGGTGGTACGCTCAGAGTCAGCTTCCCCCTGAGGCGACGAGCCGGGCGATCCAGCCCGGAGGAGGGAAGCAGCGCAATGGAGATCAGCCAACTCGAGTTCATCATCGCCTGGGTATCGATCCTCGGAACCAGCCTCGGCGGCGTGTTCGCGGCCTTCAAGTTCCTGCACCGCGAGATGCGAGACGGCTTCAAGCGCCAGGACGAGATGCTCGAGCAGGTCACGGACCTGCGGGTCGCCGTGGCCCGCATCGAAGGACACATGGGAATCGGGTTCCCCGGAGCGGCCGGAGGCCGGCACGAAGGCGGCGAGCGCCCGGTCGCACCGCGAGGCACCGCCGTCGCCAGACCCGAAGCGGCGGCTCAGTAGCCCCCGCGCCCGGCCTGTCCGCCTCGAACTCGATTGCCGGCCGTCGCGTCCGGCGGCACGCGGGATTCAGTGCCGCCCGCGGTCGCCGTGGCTCGGTCGAGTCACTTGCTGGCAGGCGGGAGCTGCGCATCCATGTGGATCCCCGCCTGGCCGCGGCCCACGGCCCGTCCGGTCGAGTCAGATGCTCATAGCCGGGACCTGCACCGGCCGGAATGGCCCGCAGGCAGCACGCAGTGTGCACGGGCGCGGGGCATCCATTCTCGGCACGGCAAGCCGGAGGCCGTCGTGGGGGGCGGGCCGTCGTGGGGATTGTCGGCTTCGAAATGGCTGAGCTCCTCCGGGGCCTCCTGCTGCATGACCGCCCTCGGAACCAGGTCGGTGAGACCGACTGTCCCGTCCGCTCGCTGAGCCAGGTACCCCGCCAGCACGAGGCGACGTCGAATGCTCGCTGTCCGCCTCGCGGACAGGCCGGTGCGCCCGGCGACCAGCATGGCGAGCTCGCTCGGCGACGCGCGGCCCGACGCCACGGCGACCGCTGCGAGGTACGACTTGGCGGAATCCGGCAGTTCGTGCCAGGCGGGCACGCAGACGCTACGGGCTACTGCCGCCTCGGCGATCGGCAGTGACGATTCCACTGCTCGCGCGTCGATCGCGCCGTCCGGGGCGCCTGCCATCCGCCAGATCGTGTGCCCGAGAATCTGAAGCTTGTAGGGGCCGTGCCCGGACTCACCGACGAAGCCGGTCGCGGCCTGCAGCGCCTCGGCTGTGATATCGCCGCCGGCGTCGCGGATCGGATGGCTGAGGCCGACCGCCACGTCGCCTGGGTCCAGCGGACGCATCTCGTAACGCTGGCAGCGCTGCATGAACGTGATCTTGGTGTCGGCGAGCAGCGTGCAGAGCATCTCGAGGAGCCCAGCACCCACGAACGCGAGAGGCAGACCGGCGCGGCCTGCGATGTGCTGAATGTCGCTGGAGATCCTGCGAGCCTCCTCACGGTCGACCGCGTGCGACTCGTCGACGGTCAGCAGGACCGCCGTTCCAGCCTGTGCAGCAGCGTGAGCGAGAGCCGCGAGCGAGTCGCCCATACTCGCGCGAGGAGGCGGCGACGGACCATCCCCCGCGCGCCAGGTGGCCGAAAGCACGCCAAGCCGCAGACCGAACCTCTGAAGCCTCGGGCCCTGGCGGGAACCGGCCGCCGCGCCGACGGTGGGGCTGTCGCCGCGCGCGATCTCGATGGCGTTGACGATGCGCTCGGGCAGCCCCTTGGAACTACCGTCTACCGCCAGGATCACCCAGCCCTGGCGAGCGGCACGATCCTCGAGTTCGTTGAGCACGACGGTCTTGCCGGAGCCGCGCACCCCCAAGACCGGGCTGGCGTAGCGAGGGTCCCGCGGTCCTCCGTTCAGGCCACCGACCAAATCCGCCAACATATGGTCGCGGCCGGCACGAAGGCGGCGAGCGCCCGGTCGCACCGCGGGGCACCACCGTCGCCCGATCAGCGTACGCTCCGGCTGGGGTGAAGTTCTCCTGCTTCAACTGCCTGCCAGAATGGGAGGCAGGCACGACGACGACAGCGATAGGTGGGACATGTCCGCTGATCTCTCCGACGATCAACAGGCCGCCGTCGACCGCCGGGGGAGCCGCCTGGCCCGGCTCAAGCCCCGGCCGGGTTCGACGGTCCCGTTGGCCGCGCTCGCAGGGCTGCTGAGCGCCGGCGCGGCGATCGCCGTCGGCGAGTTGATCGCGGGGATCACCGACCGGGTGCCGTCGCTCGTGCTGGGCGTCTCCGACGCCATCGTGGACAGCCGCTTCGTCCCGGGGGCCGTCATCCGCTGGAGCATCGACACCTTCGGGTCGGCCCAGAAGCCGCTCCTGTTCTACGGCGTGCTGGCGGCGACGCTCGTGCTGGGGGTTCTCACCGGCATCGCGGCGCGGCGTCATCGCTGGGTGATCTTCGTGGTCTTCGCCGCCTTCGGAACCCTGGGAGGCCTGGCCGCCAACGTCAACGCGACCGCCTCGACACCGATGGCTGTGCTGACTGCCGCCCTGGCGGTCGTGGTCGGGGGCGGGTCGCTGTGGGGGATGCTGCGCCAGATCGCGCCCGTCGCGCCGGTCGCCGACGACGACGTCAAGCCCCGCCAGCCCCACCCCTACCTGAGCGAGACCGGGCGGCGCTGGTTCCTCACGGCCGCCGGTGCCACCGCAGTGGGTGCGCTGGCGGCCAGCGGCGTGGGTCGCTACCTGGCCGGCCGCCGCGGCGACGTGGAGGCGGGCCGGGCCAGCGTGGCGGACCTGCTGGACGCTGCGGAAGTACGAACCGACGTCGAAGGGGCCGGCACTCCGACCACCACGCTCGCAGGCGGCACGACGCCTACCACGGCGGGAAGTGGACCCGCCCCGGGGGGGGGGGGCGCCCCCCCCCCCCCACCCCCCACC
>JAPPKQ010000022.1:8862-9639 GCA_028819945.1 bacterium
CGGCCGGGTCGGGGCTACGTCGCTATACGTGGGGTTTAGGCCGCGCCGGCGGGGGGCGGGCCTCCGCCGGCCCCACCAAGCCGACCAGCGGGCCCGGCGGGGACACCATCGCGCCCGCGGCCGACGGATCAGCCGCCGTCGTCGAGGACGCTGCCGGTACGAGCCCCACGACCGCCGCGCCCGCCGAGACCACCCCGACCAC
The DNA here is from genome assembly GCA_028819945.1 of bacterium. GTDB lineage: Bacteria > Actinomycetota > Acidimicrobiia > Acidimicrobiales > CATQHL01 > VXNF01. The sequence goes on from JAPPKQ010000022.1 coordinate 9,065, forward strand.
GACCGCAATCGATGGAACCGAGGTGGCCGCCCCGGCTCCCGCCGACGCCGGGGACGGTGCGGTCCCGACAACGCAGCCCGCAGCCACGACCGCCGACGGGGCCGCCCCCGGCACCACCCAAGCCCCCGAAGCCGGCGCCGGCGCCCAACCGATCATCGATCCGGGCGAGCGGAGCGCCCCGACGACCACCGCGGCGGCGGGCCCCCCCCCCCCGCCCCGCGCCCCGCCCCCGCCCCCGCCCCCCGCCCCCGCGCCGCCGCGGGACCGGGCGGGCTACTACGACAACACCGTGAACGGCATCTCGCCCATCGTCACGCCGAATTCGGACTTCTACCGCATCGACACCGCCATCGTGGTGCCCTCGGTGGACGTGAACAGTTGGGAGTTGTCCATCTCCGGCATGGTCGACCGACCGTACAAGATGAACTTCGCCGAGCTCATCGACATGGGACTCGTGGAGACCCCGGTCACCCTCAGTTGCGTCTCCAACCGGGTGGGCGGGAACCTCGTGGACAACGCGGTGTGGCGCGGCGTGCCGCTGGCCGACGTGCTGAACCGAGCCGGGGTGCAGCGAG